>JALZOE010000070.1 GCA_030857325.1 Acidobacteriota bacterium | reverse complement strand
GCACATAACCGAAAGACGGCGATACAAGGGAAGTTCGGTGATAAGAAAAAATTCCGACGCTGCCCGCGCAACTGTAAGGGGCGAAAACCGGCGCGATTTTGCCACTGTTTTCCGAAAAGGAAAATGGGAAGGCGCGCCGCAGAAAACAATTACGAATTTCAAATTACGAATTGCTTTTCACGCCTTAAGTCAGGAAACCTTGTCGCCCGTTTTAATTATCTCGTTTTGCGATGGGCAGAATTGAGGAGGAAAGATGAGAATTTTAAAGAGTTTATTTTTGATTTGTTTTTTAACAATCGGAATTTCGGCGCAGCAAGGCGCGACAATTTCCGGGCAGCTAACAGACAACGGAAAGGTTTCAGCAAACACGCAGGTTAGAATCGTCAAGCCTGAATCTCAAATTCAAATTGCCGTCGCCACGACGGATGCCGATGGAAATTATCAATTTGAAAATCTTGCCGACGGAAATTATTTTCTTGTTTTTACAAATTTACAAAATCAGGAAATAAGACAATTTGCTGTGGTGAAAGACGGCAAAATCACAACCGATTTTTCTCAAAGCAGCGTAAGCAGACCGTCTTTGCTCGGCGAAGTTTCGGTGATTGCTTCGGGCGGAATTTTGCAGACTGACGGCGAAGTTTCAAAAACGGTTAATGTTATTGATTCGCAGGAAATACGCGAGCGCAGCGAGTTTTCCTTAATCGAGTCGCTGCGGACAATTCCGGGTTTTCGCGTTCAGCAGCTCGGCGGTTTCGGCAGAACGGCGAATATAAAATCGCGCGGTCTGCGAAATCAGGACACGGCGGTTTTGATTGACGGCATACGTTTCCGCGACGCGTCGGCGATTACCGGCGACGCGTCGGCGTTTTTGTCGGATTTTACGTTTGCGGGCGACAACCGCGTCGAAGTTTTGCGCGGCGCGGGTTCGTCGCTCTACGGCACGAACGCCGTCGGCGGGACAATCGATTTTCAAACCACGCGCCCGCAGTCGGGCTTTCGCGGCGCGTTTTTCGGCGAAGGCGGCGGACTCGGATTAAAACGCTTTCGCGGCAATGTGTCGGACGGCACAAACAACGGGAAATTCGGCTTTAATCTCGGCGCGGCGCGCACGGTTTACAGTCGCGGAATCGACGGCGAAGACGACGCGCACAACACGAATTTTCAATCGCGCGTCGAATACAATCCGTTTTCAAAAACGAACGTTTCGGCAAGATTTTTCATCTCCGACGCGTTCGTCCGGCTTAATTCAAACCCCGACACAATCGGCGTTTTGCCGGCGACAAACCGGACGATTATCAATGCCGTTCCGCTCTCCGTTGATTTGCTGAAACGCTTTGAAAACGGGCAAACCGTCGCAAATATCGACGGCGCGAATTTCGTTCCCGACGCCAACGACCCGGACGCTTTTCAAAAATCGCAGTTCTTTAACGGGCAATTCGTTTTGACGCAGATAATTAACGATAAACTTGTTTTTCAAGGCTATTATCAAGGCTTGCGAACACGCCGTAAAAACGATAACGGAACGCTCGGCACAGGATTCCAGAGCGCATCGACGAGCATTTTCAAAGGCTTGATAAACACGGCGAACGGGCATTTTAACTATACGCCGAACGATAATAATTTAATCACCTTCGGCTACGAGTTTGAACACGAAAAATACGGCAACGACGGTTTCACGCCGACCGCGAACAGCGGTTTTGCGGCTCGCGCTCGTCAAACGAGCAATACGTTTTACGCGCAAGACCAGCTCAATTTTTTCAAACGAAAACTGCAAATCTCCGGCGGCTTCAGAGCGCAGTTTTTTAATTTAAGCAATCCGACCTTCACCGGAACAAATCCGCCATACGCAAATGTAACGCTCGATAATCCGCCGAACGCCTACACTTTCGACGGCTCGGCTTCCTATTTTTTCGAGCGCACAAAAACGAAAATCCGCGCTCACGTCGGCAACGGTTATCGCGTGCCGTCGCTTTACGAGCGGTTCGGCACATTTTACAGTTCATTTTCACGGGCGTTCATCGCGCTCGGCGACCCGAATTTAAAACCCGAACGCTCAATCGGTTTCGACGGCGGCATTGACCAAACTGTTTTTAATAATCGCGCCAGGATTTCCGCCGTTTATTTTTATACAAAGTTGATTGACACAATCGGTTTCGGAAATTCGGTCGAAAACATTGGCACGACCACGCGACCGTTCGGCGGTTATCTCAATACGAAAGGCGGCGTCTCGCGCGGCGCGGAATTGAGCGCGCAGGTCAGGGCGACCGATTCGACCGACGTTTTCACTTCCTACACTTTTACCAACAGCGACCAGCGCGCGCCGCAGGTTGCGGGGACGCAGATATTGCAAACTTTAGGCGTTCCCGTTCATCAATTTACGCTTGTCGCAACCAAAAGATTCGGCAATCGCCTGTCGGTTAATTTCGATTTCGTTGCGACGAGCGATTATCTGGCGCCGATTTTCAGCAATCAGACTTTCAGAACTTACGTTTACCGTTTCGGCGGCAACCGCAAAGGTGATTTGACGGCGAGATACGAATTTCCCTTGCGGAGCGAAAATCTGCGGCTTGTCGTCAAAGGCACAATCGAAAACGTTTTCGATTACGATTATTACGAAAACGGTTTTCGCACCTTCGGCAGAACGGCGCGCGCCGGCGTCGGTCTGAATTTTTAAAGAAATTAAATAACCTTACCGCCGAGAAGCCGAGAGAAATTCTCGGCTTCTCGGCGGTAAAAAGCTGTAAATTCAACAGTTAAAATTTAATATTGACTGCCCGTTCATTTGCAAAGATTTATCGAACCCGCGTTTCGATTTTTCGGTTCATTCTCTTTATTTTTTGCATCGAATTCGTGATATAATCGAAAAAATTCAAAATGAGGTGCAAAATGATGAAAAAAAGATTGTTGTTTATCTTATGTCTATTTTCTCTCGCGTCCGGCGCGGCGATTGCACAGACGAAAACCGTAACCAATAAGGATTTGGAAAAATTCCGGCAGAATCGTCTCCAAGCCGAACGGGAATACCGCGAAAACTACGCCAAACTCGGCTTTTCTTCGCCCGAAGAACTTAAACGTCAACGCGAGCAAGACCGAAAGGAACGCGCCGAGCTTGCCGAACGCATTCGTCAGGAAAATCTGGAACGCGAAAAAATATAAAGCGAAACCGAATATCGGCGAGCGCAGATAGAAGCTCTGCAAAACAATTCCGGTAATCAATCCGACACTCAGGGCGCTTACAAAGGCGGTAATTATTCCTCCGGCGTTTATTTCGGCTCGTACGGGTATCCGGGTTATGTTTATCCAAACAGGTATTTTAACAATGGGCATCGGAGAAATATTTCCGGCAGACGCGGCGGAAATTTTTATAACTCGTCGGGCTTTTTCGGGCGAACGGGAATTCGATTAGGCGGCGGCGGCTTTGGAATAAGTATCATATCCGGAAACGGTTTTCCCGCTCGAGGCGGAAGATGGCGTTGATTTAACAATCATCAACAAGGAAAAGAGAAGGCTCTTTGCCGAACACAAGAAGATTTTACAAAACTTTGAATTAATGCCCGATGCGGATTATGATAAAAACATAATCCGCATTTTATCTTTTATCTATTAAACATTTATGAAAAACGGCTGGGAAGCGATTATCGGAATGGAAATCCACGCGCAGTTGGCGACGGAGACGAAGATTTTCTGTGCTTGCGCGGCGAATTTCGGCGACGAGCCGAACGCAAATACGTGTCCGGTTTGTCTGGGATTGCCGGGCGCGCTGCCGGTTTTGAACGAAAAGGTCGTTGATTTGGGCGCGAAAGCGGCACTCGCGCTTGGATTGAATGTCAACGAAACGTCGGTTTTTTCGCGCAAAAATTATTTTTATCCCGATTTGCCGAAAGGCTACCAGATTTCCCAATACGATAAGCCTTTTTCGAGCAATGGAGAATTGACGATTTTAACCGCGGAGCGCGACGAATCCGGGCGCGCCGTCGATTGGAAACCGATGACTATTCGCATTGAGCGGATGCACCTCGAAGAAGACGCCGGAAAAAACGTCCACGAAGGTTTGCCGGAAGTCGATAAATATTCCTACGTCGATTTGAACCGCGCCGGAACGCCTTTGGGCGAAATCGTTACCGCGCCGGATTTCAGAAGTTCGTGGCAGGCGTATGATTACGTCAACCACGTGCGCCGCGTTCTGCAATGGGTCGGAGCATCGGACGCCGATATGGAAAAGGGAAATCTGCGCTGCGAAGCCAATGTTTCGGTTCGCAAAATCGGCGAGGAAAAATTCAGAAACAAAGTCGAATTGAAAAACTTGAACTCGGTGCGTTTTATGCAGAAGGCGATTGAGTTTGAAATTGAACGCCAAATCGAAGCGCACGAAACGGGAGAGATTGTAAATCAGGAAACGCGTCTGTGGGACGAAAAAAATAATCAAACGCGTGTGATGCGTTCCAAAGAAGACGCGCACGATTACCGTTATTTCCCCGAACCGGATTTGCAGCCTTTGAGTGTCTCCAAAGAATTTATCGAACGCGTAAAATCGGAAATGCCCGAATTGCCCGATACGATGCGCGACAGATTTATGAAAGATTTTGATTTATCTTTTGCCGACGCTTCGCAATTGGTATCGGATAAAGATTTAGCCGATTTTTACGAACGGACGGCGAACCGGTCGAACAACCCGCGCGTTTCCGCCAATTTTATTTTGTCGGAGTTGACGCGCGAGCTTAATAATTCAGCCGAAAGCGTTTCCGATTCGCCCGTGTCGGCTGAAAATCTGGCGGAACTTGTCAAAACTTTGGACGCGGGCAAAATCAATAACAATCAAGCGAAAGAAGTTTTGACCGCAATGTTTGCAAGCGGTAAAACTTCCGGCGAGATTATCGCCGAAAAAGGCTTCGAGCAAATTTCGGATTCCGGCGCAATCGAAAAAATCGTTGACGAAATTATCGAAAACAATCAAAATCAGGTTGACGCATATCGCAATGGAAACGAAAAACTGTTCGGCTTTTTTGTCGGACAAACGATGAAGGCTTCGCAAGGCAAAGCGAATCCGAAAGTTGTTAATGATTTGTTGAAAATTAAATTAAAAGGTTAGTTTAATTATGAAAAGCGGTGAAGGCGTCCGGTTGGTATATTTTAAAGTTGAAAGCTCGAAAATAAAAATAGTATGAAAAATTCCGTATTAATTTTTTGCTTGATTATTATCGGTTGTGTTTCGGTCAAAGCGCAGCAGTCGACGCCGACGCCGCAAAGCACGCCTAATCAGCGAGAGGAAACTTTGCGGCAAATAAGACAGCAGCAAATTGTAAATCAGTCATTTAATAGATTAAGAGCAATCAATTCCGAAATTAGCGGCAGAAGAAATTTTCCGCCCGCGACGTTTCAAAATATCAAAGAACTTTACCGAAAGCCGACTAAAAAGGAATTGGAAATACTCGCTCCGTCAGAGGAAGACGCGCGGAAATATGCCGGATTTCTGCGGATGCCGAATACCGGATTGACGAAACTGGCAGCCGACAAAGGCTGTGCCAAAAGCACGACGGTTATTGTGGCGACCGCCGATTGTCTGGCTTATACGATGCCGGGAGCGGGAAGCTCTTACTCTTTCCGCACGCGGAATTATAGAATTCCGCGTCTTGCCGACGTAACATTCACCGAAAACAGTTTTCAGGCGACGGGCATTCGCCTGCACGGAATTTTTGTCAATATCGGTGACGTTCCGTTCGAACAGATCAATCTGCAAACAAACGGAATGGACTTTTTGACAAGTTTTGAGCCTGAAGCGGATTTTCAAAAAGCGAAAGATATTGACAAACGGTTTAGTGAAGGAATCGAAAAAAACGGATTCGCTTACCGTCGCGCCTTGAGCGCGTTTGACGACACGACTTACGTTTTGCGTTCGGTCGCTTATCGCGGAAAGTATTTCCGGGCAATTTCCGGGCTTACCTACAATGAACTCGATTTTGACAAGAGAAGCGATGTTATAGTCGCCTTTCGCATCGTCCGCCGCCACCAGGACGGCGCGGTAACGATTCTTTGGAAACAATTGGCAAAACAGGTTTCTCCAAAAACAAAACGGGGAGAGAATCAATGATTTAATTGCCCAAAAAAAATCGAAAAAGTATCACGGACAGTAGTTATAATGAAATTAAAAGATAAAATCGCCGTCGTAACCGGCGGCACAAAAGGCATCGGCTACGCCGTTGCGGAAAGTTTATTAAAGGCGGGCGCACGGGTTTTTATCTGCGCGCGCGACAAATCGGAATTAAAAGACACGCTTGAAAAACTTTCGGCGCACGGGCAAATCGGCGGCGAAGTCTGCGATGTCAGAAGCGAAGACCAAATCAAAGCGATGCTCGACGAAGTGGCGCGTGTTTTCGGCGGCGTCGATATTCTGGTCAACAACGCGGGAATCGGAATAATCGGCAAAACGGTTGAAGAAATGTCGGGCGACGAGTTTCGGCAAACGCTGGAGACGAATCTTTTCGGCGTTTTTTACGCTTGTCATCACGCGATTCCGCTGATGAAAAAGCGCGGTGGCGGTTACATTATCAATATCTCATCGCTCGCCGGACAAAACGCGCATCCGAAAATGGCGGCTTACAACGCTTCAAAATTCGGTCTGAACGGTTTTACCGAAGCGCTGATGCAGGAAGTTCGCACCGATAATATAAAGGTTACGGCGATTTGTCCCGGTTCGGTCAACACGTATTTCGGCGGCGGCGAACCGAGCGCAGATGCGGCGTGGCAATTGCAACCGGAAGACATAGCTCAAACGGTTTTGGATTTGCTCGATATGGAAGCGCGCGCTCTGCCGAGCAAAATCGAGATTCGTCCGGCGAATCCGCCGAAGAAATAATAAAGAATCCTTATTTTTATAAATTATGATGAACAAAGGGTTTATAATACTCATAATTCTACTTTTTCTCACACATTCACAGACGTATTCGCAAACAATTTGTCAAAATACACGAACTGATTCGGCTGTCGGCAATCTGGAAAAATACGTTTATAAACAATACTCGAACGAAGATGGAATGCAAAAACGGCTTCATATCGGGCTGACGCGCCCTGTCGATAAATTGCCCGTTAAAAAAAGACCGCTGATAATCGGCGTTCACAGCGGCGGTTTTGTCGATTTTTGTCCGTTTATGCCGTGTTACGTCAAATACAGCGAAAATATTTTAACGCCGAATTTTACTTTGCGGGGTTTTATAACCGCTTCGGTTCAATACCGTTTAACCGCGCCGTTTGACTTTAAGCCGCCGCGCATTAAAGATGAAAAATTACGGGAGACGCATTACAAAGCTGTACAGGACGCGCGCGAAGCGATAAAATATATTTTTGAAAACGCGGAAAAACTCGGCGTCGATACCGAAAATGTTTTTCTGATGGGAACGAGCGCGGGCGCGATAACCGTTCTTCACGCTGCCTTTCTGGACGACGAAGAAACGCCGAAGGATTTGCTCGGAAAATACGGAACACTTGCAAAAAGAGAAAAAATTCGGGGCGTCATCAGTCTTTCGGGCGCGCTTTACGATTTGGCTTATCTGGCGGGCGGCGATAAAGTTCCGGTGATGATTGTTCACGGCAACGAAGATTTTATCGTGCCGCCTGAAAAAGGTTTTTATCTCGGAATGAAACATTTGACGCCGGTTTACGGCGGAAAAGCGGTTTTCGAGGCGGCTCGAAAACAAGGCATCGAGGCGCGCGGCTTTTTTTACGATTTCGGACATAAATATCCGTCAAAGTTTTCACAGGAAATTTTTACCAACGCAAACGATTTTATACGTCTGCATTTAACTTGTCCGAACGGCAATTTAGCAAACAAATCGCCGTGCTGATTCAAGATTGTTTTTAATCAGATTTTCAGCAAATTTTTAATTTTATTTGTTAAGCTTTCGTCTTCAAACGGTTTGGTCAAATACTCCGCAGCGCCCGAATCGACGGCTTTTTGCCGGTGCTTATCACTTGCTTGAGACGTTATCATCACAACCGGAATCCGGCTTAAATTCTCCTGCCGTTTGAGCGCGGCTAAAAATTCGTAACCGTCCATTCGCGGCATTTCGGCGTCGGTTAAAATTACTTGCGGAAGTTCCGGCGCGTTTTGCAGAATTTCCAAAGCCTCGAACCCGTTTTCGGCAGTAACCGGCTGCCAACCGGCGCGTTTTATTAAATCGGAAGCGGCTAGGCGGACGCTCGGACTGTCATCGACAATCATCACGAATAAGCGGTGAGAATCGCCGGAAGACCGACGCGCGACAGTTAAAGCGGTTGGCACACGCAGCGTGAACGTCGTTCCTTTCCGCGCTTCGGAACTAACGGAAACAGCGCCCTGATGCCGTTCGATATTGGTTTTGACGATGTTCATTCCGACGCCGCGCCCGGAAATCCGGCTCAGTTTTTCGGCGGTCGTCAGTCCGGGCAAAAACATCAGCTCAAAGGCTTCGGCGTCGTCCATTTTCGCGGCTTCGTCAGAATTGATAAAGTTACTTCGGACGGCTTTTTCCTTGAGCGCGTCGATGGAAATTCCGCGTCCGTCGTCGGAAACCGCGACGACGACGCGCGATTTTTCGCTTTCGACGCGGAGAGATATTTTTCCCCGTTCGGATTTGCCGAGCAGACGCCGCAATTCGGGCGCTTCGATGCCGTGAGCGACGGCGTTGCGAAGCAGATGCAGCAGCGGTTCAATCAGGCAGTCGAGAATCTGCGTGTCGATTTCCAGATTTTCGCCTTCGATACACAGGTCGGCGGATTTTTCATCTTCCTCGCAGGCGACGCGCACGGTTCTCTGGAGGCGACCGGACAGCGAGCCGAAGCGAATCATTCGCAGGCGCAACAGTTTTTCCCGCACTTCGCCTATCAAACGGCGCTGGTTGTCGAAAAGCGATTCGAGATTGTCTTTCAGTAAATCGAGTTCGGAATCGACGGCAATATCGTCGCCGGTCGCATCGAGTTTTTCGGGCGCCATCCGTTCAAATTCACCG
>JALZOE010000450.1 GCA_030857325.1 Acidobacteriota bacterium | reverse complement strand
AAAGATTGTCGAGTTTGACGAGGATATTGTCGTCGCGCTGTTCGGGCGTGAGCCGTAGATTAGTCGCGGCGCGAATTTGCGCCGTCGCCTGTGGTTGGGAACTCTTGTCCTCTTCGGCGATTTTTTTCGATTTTTCGAGCAGTTCATTGGTGATGACGTTTTGCCCTTCAATCCAGCCTTCGGTTTTGTCTTCATCGCTCGCGCGGACGCGATACCAATGCACTTTTTCGAAATCAATCTCGTCCAGAATTTCGAGATTCTCGCCGCGTTTGACTTCCAAAAGATCAGCTGCGACGACCGCATAGGAACTGCGAACCTGCGCTCGATTAGCGATAACCGTACCGGTTTGATTCAAACCGACAAGTCCCGAAACATTCTCCACCGCGCTGTTAACCACGCCGCAGCCGCTCGCAGCCGCGCCGATGACTAAAATTGCCAGTAATGGAAATAATTTTTTCAATTTCATTTTCGTCTTTCCCAAGTCTTCCGCCAATTATTATAACCCAACTTGTCCAATAAATCTTTCTGTTTTCCGGTCGGTTTCATTTTGACGGCGAGTTTCGTGATGAAATTTTCTTCCTTCGCTTCGATGCCGACGCTTTCCAGATTCGCTTCCCAATTTATCTTCTCCGCTCCGGCAATATATTTTTCGACAATTGGAGCAAGTTCCGTATAGTTTTTCAATATTTTCAAAATCGCCGCGTTTCCGTCTTCCGGCGCGTTCGAAGCGCGATGTTGGCGATAAATTTCTTGAAAAACTTGTGAGATGGAACGCTTGCCTTTACTTTGACCCAGCAGCGCGACATCGCACAGAAAAGCCGCCAGCATTCCGCGCGCGTAGATTTGATCGTTTGCGCCGCTCCAGCGATTTTTAGACGCTTCGACGAGCGAAATCTTACGATTACGCAGATTATCCAGATTGTAGGCTTGCGCGAGCGTGTCGAGGTAATCTTCAAACCGAATTCGATTCATCGAAACGCCCGTCCGCAACGACTGATAAACTGTAAAGCCTTCGTAAAACCAATCGTAGTTTCCCGTTAGAGCGAGATTGTTCGGCATCCAAAGATGAAAAATCTCGTGGCGCAACTGCTCGTGAAGACGCTGCGCGGACTGAGTTTTAAACGGCATATCGGCGGAAAGAATCGTCACGTTCGCGCCGCGCGTTTCCGCCGCCCAGCGTCCGAATTTTATTTCTTTCGGATAACGAATCAGAGCGATTTGCAGTTTATCGGTCGGAGTTTCGCCGAAAAGTTTTCGATATTCCACGTAAATTTCGCCCGTCATTTTCAACGCTTCTTCATCCGAAAATTGCCATTCGCCCGCAATTGCCAAACTCAAATTAGTTTTTCCGATTACAAGTTCGCGCTCGCGCCAATTACTCCCGACCAGAAAAATCGCCTTCTCGACGTTTTTAACCTCAAATGAATTTTCTCCCGAATTCCGTTCGCTTGAAATTATTTTCCAACCGACCGGCAAATCGAATTTGACTCGCGCCGCAACCGCTTGATTTTTCGCGGGTAATTGCGGCAGCAAATCGCCGAGCATCAAAAGTCCTTTTTCATCGTCAAGCCAGGAAACGTGCGCCATCCCATTTGCGTCTTTCGGTAAATTCAGACTGACTTGATACTGAAAAGCGGCGGCTTTATCACTTGCTAGATATTCGCTTTCACTCAATTTTACAAAGGCGATTGGCTGATTTTTTTCGCTTCCCAGATTAAATCCCGAAACCCGCGTCCCGAGATTTTCAACGCCCGCGATTGAGTTCGTAAAAGACCAATTTTTAAGCGAATGATTTTGAGTTTCCTTTGTCAATCTGCCTTCAACACTGATGGATGCAGGCGATGTAATTTTGATGTTCGCTTCAATTTCCTGTGCCGTCACGAAATTTACCAAAAGCAAAATTGTTGCGAGAACAATCGCCGTCGCCGAAAACTTTATCTGTATTGTTGACATCGAAACCATTGCGGGACTAAAATATGATCTTAATTTCTGCTTCTTGAAGTCTCATTATGTAGGATAAAAAATTTATGAGTCTTATCAAAATAATCATTTACACATTAGCATTTTTGTTGAGCCTTCTGTTTCTCGGACGTTTTTTTTCCTAATTTGATGGTTCGGCAGATATTGGTTTTCAAGCATCGTTTCGAGCGAGAACTTTGGTTTTTTCAATTTTCATTCTCAAAAATTTTTAGATGGGTTCAGCGGTCAATCTGACCGCTATTTTATTTTACAAACCTTACTTATGAGCGAACTACGAAAAATTGAACGCGCGCTGATTAGCGTTTCCGATAAAACCGGCATCATTGAATTTGCCCAAAAATTAACTGACTTCGGCGTGAAAATAATTTCAACCGGCGGAACCGCGAAAACCTTGCGCGAAAACGGAATTGACGTGACGGAAGTTTCCGAAGCGACGGGCTTTCCCGAAATGATGGACGGACGAGTGAAAACTCTGCACCCTAAAATTCACGGCGCGTTATTAGGCTTGCGCGATGACGCGGAACATCTCGAAGCGATGAAAACTCACCACATCGAACCGATTGATTTGGTAGTCGTCAATCTTTATCCGTTTGAGCGGACGATTGAGAACGAAAATGTTCAATTGGAAGAAGCGGTTGAACAAATTGACATCGGCGGTCCGGCGATGATCCGTTCTGCGTCGAAAAATTGGCGCGATGTCGCCGTCGTTACCGATGCGCGGCTTTACGGAATGGTTTTGGATGAAATGAAGAAAACAAACGGCTCGCTCTCGCTCGAAACTCGTCAGCGGTTGGCGACTCTTGCCTACACGCGCACGGCAAGCTACGATTTGGCGATTTCCAGCTATCTCGCCGGACAACTTTCGGTTGAAGATTTGGATTTTCTCGAACCTTTTAACCCGCTCGGTAATTTGTCGTTTATCGAGACCGGCGCGGAAGAAAACGAAGGCAATTCGGAACTAGAGGATCACGTTTTCATCGAACTCGCCAAAGTCGCCGACCTTCGTTACGGCGAAAATCCGCACCAGCGAGCCGCGCTTTATGAAACCGGCGAGAGCGGCGGAATCGCCTGCGCCGAACAGCTTCACGGCAAGGAAATGT
>JALZOE010000449.1 GCA_030857325.1 Acidobacteriota bacterium | reverse complement strand
CGGGAACCCCCAGCCGACGGAATGGACGGAAATGTTCAACACCAAACCGAAAGCCGCGCTCGGCAGCATTTCAAGCGGAATCATCGAATGCGCCGCGCATCCGGCGAAAGCGGCGCGGGCGCGTTCGCCGGCAAAATAAGTTTCGGCAAAGCGTCGCGCCGAACGCAGCGCTTTGAACCCGAATTTTCCCAGCAAAAACGGTTTTCGGGGAAAATGAAGCGGCGCGAGAATCTCCGGCGCGAGCGCGTCCCAATCGTCGGCAAACGGCTGAAGCAGCTTGACATAATTTTCCGCATCCGTTTTATCGAGCGTTTCGACGGTTTCGCGGAATGATTTTTTCAAAATAATCGCCGTGCCGTCGTCCAAAGGATGCGCGAGCGCGGCGGGCGGCTGGATGAATTCCAAACCGTATTTGGCGAGCGGCAAGCGGCGGAAAAACGGCGAGCCGATTGCCAGCGGATGAATCGCCGAACAAACGTCGTGAATGTAACCGGGCAGCGTCAATTCCGCCGAACGCGCTCCGCCGCCGATAATTTCATTCGCCTCTAAAATCAAAACGGAAAGTCCGGCTTCGGCGAGTGTAATGGCGGCTGAAAGTCCGTTCGGACCCGCGCCGACCACGATTGCGTCGTAATTTTGCATTCGTTTTTTATCAATTTTTTTATCAATTTAAGTTCGAGAAATTGAAGATTTTTCAAACAATTTCGCCAGCTTGCGATTGCAGCGGCGGCTGACGATGATTTCCGCGCCGCTGCCTAAAATTATTTTGGCGCGTCCGCCGAACAGCGATTCGGTTTCGCGGATGCGTTCGACGTTGACCAAGCCGGAGCGGTGAACGCGGACGAATTTGTTTGAATCGAACTGCGCTTCGAGACTCGAAATCGTTTCGCGCAGAAGATGCGTCGCCTCCTCGAAATGCAGGCGGACGTAATTTCCGTAAGCCTCGATCCATTCGATTTCGTCGGTTTTGAAAAAGAACACGCGCCCGCCTTTTTTGACCAGAACGCGCTCTAAAAATCCGTCGCCAGTTTTGAAAAGCGCGCTTTGTTCCGTCTCGTTTTGATTTTGCATCTGCGTTTTGGCGCGGTCAACCGCCTTTCGCAGACGTTCTTCGTCGAACGGTTTCAAAAGATAATCGAGCGCGGCGGCTTCAAAGGCTTTGACGGCGTAGCGGTCGAACGCGGTCAGGAAAATAACGACGGGCATCTCTTCCGGCGCAAACTGCGCCAACACTTCAAAACCGTCTTTGCCCGGCATCTGCACGTCGAGAAAAACAAGGGCGGGCGATTTTTCCTTAATCAGCGAAACGGCTTCGATGCCGTCGCCCGCTTCGCCGACGATTTCAATTTGCTCGTCGTCCGCCAGCATTCGCCGCACGCGCTCGCGGGCGAAAGGTTCGTCGTCAATAATGGCGGCGCGAATTTTCGGCATCAAATCAATCCTTTTTCACCGGGTTTAGCGCGAAAGGGAATTTGCAAAATAACTTCCAAACCGCCGCTTTCCGAATTATGTAAAATCAACGTCTGGCGCGTTCCGTAAAGTTGTCGGAGTCTGGCGCGGGTGTTTGACAGACCGATGCCTTCGCGCAGATTGCCCGCGCCCGCATCGGCGATTCCGCCGCCGTTGTCGGAAATTTTGAGCTGCAGCATTCCGTCGAAGCGTTCGGCGCGAATGCCGATGATACCCGCGCCCGGACGCGTCGCGATGCCGTGACGAAGGGCGTTTTCGAGCAGCGGCTGCAAAATCATACTCGGCAGACAAGCGTCGAGCGTTTCCGCCTCAACCGCAAAATCAACGGTCAGGCGGTCGTGAAATCTTGTCTTTTCGATTTCCAGATATTTACCCAGAAATTCGAGTTCCTGACGAAGCGATACTTCCGGCAGGTGTTCGGTTTCGAGCGCGAGCCGGAGCAAATCGCCGAGCCGCGCAATCGTCCGGTCGGCGGCTTGCGGGTCGCGGTGAACGAGTTCGGAAATCGTGTTCAAAGTGTTGAAAAGAAAGTGCGGCTGCAACTGCATTTGCAAAGTTTGCAGATGGGCGCGGGCAAGCTGCGCGCTGCGTTCGTGATAGCGGCGATAATAAAAAGCGGCGTGCGAGATGCCGACGATTGCAGCGTAAGTCAATAATTCACGTCACGCGCGTCGTTTCGGCGATTGCCGGCGGGCGCGTGATAAATCCGAAAACGGCGCGGTCGCAAATTTTAGGCGCGGTCGTCTGGGGAATCGGTCAGGCGCTGCACGAAGAATCGGTGGTTGACCAAAAGTTCGGGCGATTTATGAATCACAATCTCGCCGAATATCACGTTCCGGTCAACGCCGACATTCACGACATCGAAGTGATTTTCGTCGAAGAACACGACGACATCGTAAATCCTTTGGGCGCGAAGGGCTTGGGCGAAATCGGCATCGTCGGCGTGGCGGCGGCAATCGGCAACGCCATTTATCACGCGACGGGCAAGCGCGTCAGAGATTTGCCGATTACCATTGACAAACTTTTATAAACCATCAAAGGCAAAACAAAAACAAAGAGCAATTTTACGATTGAAAAAGCATTAGTTATCAGAATCACGGCAAAACCGGGAAAAGAAGACGAAGTAAGGCAATTTTTGCTTGACGGGCTGCCGGACAAGGCGAAGTATTTGTCGGCGACATCACTTATCTGGCTTTGCAGAATGGAAAGTGATGCTACCTAGCGACATTTCAAGACAAATACACACGCCGGATGGTCGGCTGGCAGGTCTCGGAGCGGATGACTGCGCAGCTCGTCATTGATGCATTTGTTCAGGCGCGGCGCCGCGGTTTGATAAAAAGAGGCGCAATCATTCACACCGACCGCGGCAGTCAATATACATCGATTGAATATCGCCGATTGCTTTATATGCACGGTTTACGCCAATCAATGAGCGGAAAAGGCAATTGCTTGCGATAACGCGCAAGCCGAAAAGTTTCTTTTCCAGATTTAAGGCGGAACTAATCGAAAGCGGCGCGTTTGAAAATGTGGAACAGGCGAGATCGAAAATCTTTAGCTATATTGAAGGTTATTACAATCGGATCAGGCGGCATTCAAGTTTAGGTTATTTG
>JALZOE010000069.1 GCA_030857325.1 Acidobacteriota bacterium | reverse complement strand
TCAAACGGCGCGCAGGTTGCGTCCGGCGTCAATTTATAATCGCCGGAAACAACCCAGATTTCGCCTTTATACTCGACGCGAATCTGCGCCGAACCCAAAACGTGTCCCGCCGGATGAAACGAAATTCTGACGCCGTTCATCGTTTGAACTTCGCCGTATTTGCTCGTTGAAATTTTCGCTTCGTCGCCGAGACGGACGCGCGACAAATGTTTGCCTTCTTCCGGCACGAGATAATCCTGATTTCCGCGGTAAGTATGGTCGGCGTGCGCGTGCGTCAAAATTGCCTTTTCGACCGGCAGCCACGGGTCGATAAAAAAATCGCCGCGCTCGCAGTATAATCCTTTTTTTGTCAGCTCAATCAAAGGTTTTTCTTTTTTCATTCGACTGATTTTAACTCGAAAACTAATTTTATTTGAAATTTTTAATCCGAAAAGTTATCCTTTAACTTTTCGGCTCAAAAGTTTATTATATTAACCGGCGCGTCGAAATAAAAACCGCGCTTTTTCAAAAAATCTTTCCAAAATAAACTCCTGCCCGTTTGAGGTTTCCGATAAATGAACTTTTTTCCCGCTTCCTTTGAGACAATTACCGGAATGCCGGAAATTGTCGGTTATATTTTTGTTTTCGCTTTCGGCGCGATGGTCGGAAGTTTTCTGAACGTGGTTATTCACCGCGTTCCGAATGAAGAATCAATCGTTTTTCCGAATTCTGCCTGCCCGAAATGTAAAAATTTTATAAAACCATACGACAATATTCCGGTTTTAAGCTGGCTCGTTCTCGGCGGAAAATGCCGCAACTGCAAAGAAAAAATCTCGCCGCGTTACCCGGCGGTCGAGCTTTTGACGGCGTTGATTTTTCTGCTTGTTTATTGGCAAATCGGCTTTACCGCTTTTCTGCCGGTTTGTTTAATATTCGTCGCGTCGGTTGTCGCGTTGATTTTTATCGACGCCGAAAATATGATTTTGCCGAATGTTATTACGTATCCGCTGCTGTTATTTGCCTTAATTGTTCGATTGATTTTTCCATTGTTTTTCGGCGCGGCATTTTTTTCCGACCTCGAAGTTTTTCCGCTCAATCGTTTGGAAGATTATCCGGTTTGGCTAATTTCTTTGATTGGCGCGGTTCTGGGCGGACTTGTCGGCGGCGGTTCGCTGTGGCTGGTCGGAGAAATCTGGAAACGTCTGCGCGGAGTCGATGCGATGGGCTTGGGCGACGTAAAAATGATGTTTGCCATCGGCGCGCTCCTTGGCTGGCGTTTGACGATTCTTTCCATTTTTTTGGGAGCGTTTTCCGGCTCGGTAATTGGAGTTTTTGTTATCGCCCGACAAAAAAACAAGGATATGCAAACTCAAATTCCGTTCGGCATTTTTCTCGGTATCGGTTCTATTCTTTCGCTTTTATTCGGCGAGCAGCTTATTAAATGGTATATCGATAATTTTATTCCTCGATAAAAATCATCAAACTTTGACGGCGTTTTCCAGACAATTCGACGAGCAGTAAAAAATTTTCGAGCGGAGATTCAGAGCCTTTGTCTGCGGAGTCCATTTTCCGCACTTGGCGCACCGGACGAGCGGAACATCGCCCGCCGTTTCTTTTCTATCAATTTGTTTGTCGCTGCCTTTTCCCATTTGCCGCATTTTTCTGAACATCCGGTATAAATAAATTCCGGTTTGAATCTGGCGACGGTAACGGACGGCAATCAAAATTCCGACGACCGCGATAAACAGTAATAAAATCAGCCACTTCATTATTTTTGTAAATTATTTTCCGCTTTCCATCAAAGGCGAATTGAGGTTTGATAAAATTTGATTGTTAGGATTTATTTCTCTTAATCTGGCAATATATTTTTCCGCCTCATCCCTTTTTTTCAGGCTTACAAGCATTTGAATCATCGCCTGCAAAGTCCTTTCGTGTTTCGGATTTGTTTGCAAAGCCTTTTCAAAATTTGCCGTCGCCGTTTCGATTTCCGGCGGATTCGATAGAAAATAAGTCAAACCAATATCGGTTCTAATATCCGCGTCATCCGGTTTCTGTTCGAGGGCTTTTTGATAAAATTCGCGTGCCTTTTGAAAATTTTCGTTTTTTTCCCTGAAATAACCGAGGTCTAAATTTACGTTACCCAAAGTTACAAGGGCGGCGTAATCATTTGGATTATCAGCATAAACGCGGTTCATAAGACGCGAAACTTCGCCGAGCAAATCGGCGTTTTGTTTCATCGGAGCGTATTTGTATAACGCCAATCCGAGATTTTTCTGAAAGTTGATGTTATTAGGATTTTGGTCGGCTTCGGCAATTTTTTGCTTTATTTCCTCGTCGCTCAGGGAAAATCCTTCACCGCTTTGCTCATCTGCCGGTCGAGTTTTTTTCAGATTTTCATTTTCGGAGCGGAGCGCGTCCAGTTCTTTTTTATTCAGCGAGTTTGCCACCAGAAAGCCGCCCGCAAAGCTCGCGATGACGGCGACGATTGACAACCAAAATATTTTTTTGTTCATTCGATTAAAATTTTATCAAAATGGCTTTTAAAAAGCGACGGGCGTTGTTTTGCAGTTAAACAACGCCCTTATAAAAGTTAGATTATTGCAAATATTATTTATCGTCTTCGCCCTTTTTATCTGCCGCGACATACGGCAAATCTTCGGTGCGGCGGCGCGGCTGTGGGTCGGTTGCGCGGCGGCGCGGAATAGTCGCATTCGTGCTTCGGCGGTCGATGCTTCCGGCGGGCAGCGCCTGACCGTGAACGGCTTCAACAAGAATGCGCGTGATTTCCTGCGACAGCGTGCGGTGTTCGGCGGCAGCGCGGCGGCGCAGAGATTCCTTTAATTCGTTTGGAACATAAGCTCCGATGAAAACCCCTTTTCGTTTTGTCATATAAATTTTGTGCAGCTCCTTAAAAGTTAGAAAAAGTTAGAAAAGCGTCAGGAAAAAAGAAACCAATCGATAAGCCGAATTTTGTTCCCTGAAATTATTCAAGGCGGCAATCATTCATCTAGACCGCGCGTTGCCGAACGGTTCGAGCGACCTACCCGGAAACGTTTTGTCCGCCCGAAAGCGAACAACTGAGCGGGCAGCTCAATAATGTTTCCCTATTTGGTCTTGCACCGCGAGGAGTTTGCCTAGCCGCGCCTGTTGCCAAACGCGCTGGTGCGCTCTTACTTTAAGCATTTCGCTTTTGACTACCTCACGAAACGCCGCACCATTTCACCCATCACCAGCAGAGTTTCCATTAAACGCCTTTCGGCGCAAAGCCACGAAAATTATTCTGCGGCTGGTCTATTTTCTGTTGCACTTATCGTCATCCGAATTATAAATTCAAATGCCCGGACGTTATCCGGCTCGCTGCCCTACGGTGTTCGGACTTTCCTCTTTTAAGTTTGAAATCAAAAGCGATTGCCTGATTTGCTCCGTTTTTCCTGACTTTTATATTTTAACAAAATAGTTTGAACATTTACAATTCGCTTTTTGCAGGTTTTAAATAATTGAAAGCATTCGGCTTTAACGAAACAAATTCTACTTTTTATTTTGTGATTTCAATCGTATCGCCCGCACGCAGAATCGGGTCGGGTTGTTTTCCATCTTTGATGGCGCTCAAATCAAATTCAATCGGCGAGAGTAAACCCTGTTCGTTTTTACGGCGAACGACGACTTTTTTAACATTCGATTTACGCAGTCCGCCCGAAGCCAAAATTGCCTGCGTCAGTGAAATTCCCGTGTAAAAATTCTTTTGTCCGGCGGAGTTTATTTCGCCGCCGATATAATAAAACTGCGGCGAGCCGGAATTGTCCGAAACGGTTTCGCTTGATTTGAAATCTAAAATATCGCCCGGAAAAATCAATATTTCTTCGGCGTTTGCGTCTCTTAAATTTACGTTTTCGGCAGCGCCGCCCGCTCGTTTGATAAAAAGCTGACTGGCATTCGGCTGAACGATTGATTTTGCCTTGACGACATAAAGCGGAATCGCTTCGCGTTCAAGAAATTGCGTGCCGGATTTTTCGACTAATCCCAAAACCGTTATCGAATGACTGGCGTGTTCGCGCACCTTAACCGAAATTTGCGGATTTTCGTAGAGTTTTACCTTTTCCCTGAGCAAATCTTCGACTTCTTCGGCGGTTAAACCGGCAATCGAAACCATTCCGCGCGCCAGCGGATAATCAATCGTCCCGTCGCCCAAAACCGTGAAATAAGTCGAGGCTCTCGACGGCGCGTTTTGCAGGCTGATAAATAAAACGTCGCCGACGCCGATTTTATAAATTTCAGTCGGCGCGGCAATATTCGCCCGTTTTGCAATTTCCAAAGTTTTCGACGCCGCCGAATAGCTTTCATATTCGCCCGTTTTTTCGATTTTGTTTTTTGAAATCAAATATGACTGATTATCAGGCGCTGCCGGAGAAATCGATTCAGTTTCCGGAGTCGCAACCCGAACTTTTTTAGCGGTATTTTTCAGAACCGCGGGTTTGCTTTTCGTTTTCGGATTGCGCGAATAACCGAAATTAACCGGTTTTTGCGGCGGTTGAGAATCCTGCGCCGATATTCCGGCGACAAAAAAAATGCCGAAAAGAACGTTGAGGGATAATATTTTTTTTAGCAAAGTCATATTCATTTCTTAAATACAGCAAAATTCTTTCAAGTTTGCTTTGCTCAAAAAATTCTTCTTGTGTTTAGCTAAAAGATAAACCACATTGCAGAGTTGAGCAAGTTTTTGCGGGGGTCGCCGGCTTCCTGCTCATATAAAAACTTAATAAACAATGTTTTTGATTTTTTTCCGAAATATTTTTGAAAATTCTGAGAAATTCACAAAAATAAATTACTTTGTCTTGAGCGGAAAAACGTCAGCCGTATAAAGATGCGACCATTTTCGGGTAAAATGCGTGCTGATTAAATTTTCTATTTCGTCAAAAGTCGCGCATTTTTCCGCTTGACGGCAAATTTCCACGGCTTCTTCAAAGGCGATGCCGGAAATAATTTTCCCGACGCGGGCGATTGAGTTAACGTTCATACTTAAGACAGTTGCGCCGAGTCCGATTAGAATCGGCGCGTAAAAAGGCGAACCAGCCATTTCGCCGCAGACGATTACCGGAACGTCGTTGTTTTCCGCCGCTTTTAAAACAATTTTTATCGCCCGGATAACCGCCGGGTGAAGCGTTTGAAACCAATCGGCGACCGATTGATTATCACGGTCGACCGCAAGCAGATACTGCACCAAATCGTTTGTTCCGAGACTTAGAAAATCAGCTTCCTTCGCAATTTCGTCGGCGGTCAGAACAGCCGACGGAACTTCAATCATCGCGCCCAATTGCGGGTCGCCGAATCGGACGCCTTTTAACTTCAAGCGTTCTTTTTCCTCGCGCAGTATTTTTCTGGTCAGAATAATCTCGGAAACATCAGAAATCATCGGCAGAACAATATCGATTTTGTTCTCGAAAGATGCCTGGAGCAGCGCCCGCAGTTGTGTGCGAAACTGTTCGGGACGCGATAAACCGAGCCGGATTCCGCGCAGACCGAGCGCCGGATTTTGTTCTCTTTCAGAATTTTCGTCCGCCAGTTGTTCGACGCTTAAATCGAACGTTCTGATACGCACGCCGTCTTCGCCGACCATCTGCGCGACTTTCCGATAAGCCTTGATTTGTTCGTGTTCGGAGGGAAAACCCTTGAATTGATTAAACAAAAATTCGGAACGGTAAAGCCCGACGCCGCGCGCGCCGCAGCGTTTCGCCTGAAGATAACCCGTCGGCAAATCGACGTTTGCCCGGATAATTATTTCGCGCCCGTCGAGCGTTTCGAGTTTTCCCCGCACCGGCTCGAAATTCTCGCTCGTCGTCTTTTCAAATTGTTTGGCGGCGGTTGTATATTTTTTCAGCTTTTTTTCCGCTGGAGATAAAATTATTTTCCCGTTGTAGCCGTCCACTATAATTTCGTCGCCGGTTTCGATGCGCCGCAGAATGTCGCCGATTCCGGTTACTGCCGGAAGATTCATCTCGCGGGCGAGGATAAACGTGTGCGAAGTCCAGCCGCCGCGCTCGGTGATAATCGCCTTCGGATTACTCTCCGCCAGCTCGATTAAAGTTGACGGCTTCACGTATTTAGCCACGATTACGGCGTTTTCTTCGAGCCGGGTTTTCGATTTTTTACCGCCGCCGAGCGCGTTCAGAAGACGCTCGGAGATGTCTTCCAAATCGATATAACGCTCGCGCAGATGCTGGTCGGAAATAGCTTTATATTCGGCGATATACGAATCGAACACAATTTTTACAGACCATTCGGCGTTGACCTTTTGGGCGATAATGTTTTTTTCGATTTTGGCGAAAAGAGATTGGTCTTCCAGAATCAAATGATGCGCTTCAAAAATGTTGGTCTTTGCCGCGCCGGTGTTTTTGATTTCCTGGCGGCTGATTTTTTTCAACTGTTTTTTCGCTAAAAAAACGGCGGCGCGCAGGCGGTTCAGCTCGCCTCCGATTTGACTGTCTTTTAACGCGATGCGGTAAAATTGTCGCTTTCGCCCGTGCAGGCAGACGGCTTTGCCGATTGCCGCCCCTCTCGAAACAGCGCGCCCCGATAAAATCGTTTCACCGCTTTTTTTTGTTATTTGCGAGGATTTGTCATAAACAATCATTATTGTCAAAAGGCATCGAAAATTTATTGACCGCCGCCCGATAAAACAAGGTTCTCATTTTCCGAAATCCACATTAAAACCGCCGCCGCCCTGCGACGGGAAAAACGGTTTCAGCAGTCCGGCAAAGTGGCGCAGATTTCTGGTTTAAATCAGTATTTCGCCCGGACCGGAAAATTCCGAGACCATTCCTTCGCCGCTCAGAAAACTGCCGAAAAATCCGCTCGCCGCTTTGCGCCGCGCCCGTCGTCGTCGAATTGAAAAGCGCCGCCGCCGTGCCGCCGGTTTTCGTAATTTTCCTGCTGATTGTAGTTCGGCGCTTGATACGACTGCTGCTCGAACGGTGACGTAAACTGTGTCTGCTGCGGTTGTGTTTGTTGGTTTTGATTGGTCATCGACAAGCCGCACGAACCGCAGAACCTGGCATTCGGCAGGAGCTGCGTGTAACATTTCGGACAATTCATAAAACAACTCCTTTCGATTTTTCAACGATGATTTGACAGGCGGCTTCCGCGGTTTCCGCAAAATCCACAAATGAAACATCCGAGTTACTGACTACTAAATTTTCCTGCCAGCAACGGACGACCGGCTTCCAGCAATCGCCGAGCAGAACAAGCGGGCGTCTTTGAATCACGCCGGTTTGTAGTTTGTTCCAGACCAGAGAAATCTCCGTAACCGTCCCCATTCCGCCGCGCAGGGCGATGAAACCGACGGAACGTTCAATCAGATTTTGCAACCGCTCGTAAAAATGATTGGTCGCCACCTTATCGGTTAAATAACGGTTCGGCTCGGACTTAAATTGGTTCATCACGATGCCGAAAACGCGCCCGCCTTTTTCGTGCGCGCCCAGCGACGCCGCTTCCATTACGCCCAGATAACCGCCCGTGCAAATGGTAAAACCGGCTTCCGCCAGCCGCTCGCCGACTTCTTTCGCCTGTTTGTATTCAGCCGAGCTTCTGTCGCAGCGCGAGCCGCCGAAAATAGTTACAATCTTGTCTTTTGTTGTTTCAATCACGTTTATTTCGTCTTTTTTCGTTCAAACTGATTTTCGTATTATATTCATTCAAACATTGAAAATAAAAATTTAAACTCGATTTAAATCTTTTTAGAAGTTTTATTTCCGGCTTCTTCGACGGCTTTATTTACGTCCGTAAAAATTAAAATTACAATGCCGACCGCAAAAAAGAAAATCATCGACAAAATCGCCTGTCGAAACGAACCGGTTGCTCCGACGACGACGGCGAAGACGAGCGAGCCGATGAGCGACGTGCCGCGTTCGGAAATTTCATAAATGCCGAAGAACGAAGATTCGCGCCCTTTTGGTATCATCTGCGAATAAAGCGAGCGCGAAAGCGCCTGCGAGCTGCCCAAAACCAAACCGATAAAAAAGCTCATCACCCACGCCTGACCCACGGTTTCCAAAAAGCCGTAAGCGAAAACGACGATGCACGTCCAAATAAAAAGTGAAATAAGCAGCGTTTTTTTCGCGCCGATAACGCGTGCCAGCCGTTCAAAGGAAATCGCCCCGACCAGCGCCGAAACCTGCGCCACAAAGAAAATACCGAGCAGAAACGACTGGCTGGCTTCTTCGCCTCTCGACACGAAAAGCTCCTGCGCCAGAAAAACCGACGCGCTCGTGATAATCGTCTGAATACCGTTGTTGTAGCAGAAAGAAGCGACGAGAAAACGTCGCGTATAACGCAGTTTTTTTAATTGTCGAAAGGTTTCGCCGATTTCGCTGAACCCGATTGAAACGAGATTTGACCCTTCCGGCAAACTCTTTGCCGCGCCGCGCGATTTAATCAAATAAAAAGTAATAAGCGCGAAAATTCCCCACCAGAGCGACGCCGCCAGAAACGACAGACGAACGGCAAGCCCGGTCGTTAAACCCAGAGATTCGGCGTTTTGAACAATCAGAATGTTCAAAACCAGCATAATTATTCCGCCGACGTAGCCGCACGCGAAACCGTAACTCGAAGTAAAATCGCGTTTGTCTTCGGTCGTTATCTCGACCAGATAAGCGTTATAAAAAACATTTGCCGCCCCGAAGCTCAAATTGGAGACGATTAACAACGCGCTGCCGAGAAGATAATTGGCGTCGGTTACAAAAAATAAAAGACAGCCTGCGATAACGCCGAGATAACAGAAGAACGCCATCATCCGTTTTTTCAAATTTGAGTAATCGGCAATTCCGCCCAGAATCGGCAGAAAAAGAACCTGCGCAAAAACCGAGACGGTAATACTCAGCGAAAAAAGATTTTTCGCCGTTACCGCGCCCAGAAAACCGAAACTGTAGATAACACCGTTTTCGCCGACGTTTTCCTGCGCCAGCGCGGTCAGATACGGACCGAGCAAAACCGCGATGATGGTCGTATTAAAAGCCGA
>JALZOE010000448.1 GCA_030857325.1 Acidobacteriota bacterium | reverse complement strand
GTATCCAATCTACTTTTGATATAATAGTAACTAGACCATATTGGAAAGACTAGACTTAACTGTCTTTGCGTAATATCAGATATTAATTATTTATAAATGCGAGTAAATCCCAACTTTATAAAAAATTAATGCCGACAGCCAAGTGTTACGGATAAAACGCTTTTAGTTAGTAAAACTGGCGAGAAAGCAAATCTGATGCCATTTAATTTCCGGTTTGATAAACGTAAATTTTCGGTGCCGGACAAAAAAGGCTCGATACTTAAATATATGAAAAAGAATCCAGAGTTTCAAAGGTATAATTGAAGAAGCCTTTGAACTATTATACCCTCAGACACGCATTTATCAGTTTAAGGAACGTGAAATTTAATGAGTGAAAACACGGAAGTTTTGAGTGCGGATTTGAGCGAAATCCGCAAAATTTTGGCGGGCGAAGTTAAATTGCGAAACAATGTTATCAAGCCTTTAGAGAACGCCGTTCGAGCGTTGAAAGATTCGCATAAAAACGCCGTCGCTTTGGCGGAAGCAACGGCGGCATTGGAAAATCCTCCGCCGGAATTGGATTTGCCGGGCGACTATCAATCGCTCGTCGAAAAACTAAAAAAAACGGCTGATGAAAATCTCTCGGAATTGGAGTTCACTTTTGCCAGAGATTTGCGCGAAGCGTTCGGCGAAAAAGGCATTACGCTCGGCGGCAGTTCCGCGTCCGAATTGACGGCGGATTTGTTTGTTATCAAAGTCGATATGCGGCGCAAACAGGTTGATATGACTTTTTCGCGGCAGCCGGTAACAGACAAAAAAATCAAGTTGAATGTCGAGCAGGTCGTCGCCGCGTATGAACGCGCCCGCCGCGAAATCTGCGAGCGCAATGTTGATTTGAATGTTTTGTCGGGCGAATTGTTTGAGGCGTATAACCGCGTTTTGAAATTGTCGGACAAGCCCTTGGGAACGCGCACGATAATCGTCGATTGCTATCGTGAATTGATTATGGTGCGCCAGCCCGCTTCGTTTCGTAAAACGCCGTCAAAACAGAAATTTCTCGATTACCCGAAAACGCATTTCGCTTACGATATGATGCAGTTGCGCCGCCAGAAAAATATGATTTATCAAGGTTATCGGTTGAATTTAGGCACGGCGACCATTGATGTCGGAAGCGATTCGGCGCGGGCGATGTTTTTGGCGACCGATGCAAACGAAGGACAGTTTATCCAGCATTTGTATTTTACGAAGGAGAAATAGATTTGAAATTTCAAATTTAATTTCAAATTTGAAGTAATCAGGAGAATCAAAAATGACTGTAACGCAGACCGAAGCACAACACATTATCCGCAAATTGGGCGAATCGGGCATTCCGCCCGCGCGAAATTTAGAAGCCTACACGGTCGGGATTGATTCGATTTTGGGGACGCTCAAAGATGAATATCTCGGCGGTTATCTGCGCGACGGCGGTTCGAGTTTTAAATTGGTTGTCGGCGAATACGGCAGCGGCAAATCGCATTTTCTTTATCGCCTGCGTGATTTGGCTTGGGAACTCGGCTACGTGGTCAGCCGCACCGAACTCAGCCCGAAAGAATGTCCTTACGACAATCAACTGAAAGTTTATCAGGCGGTTGTCAACAATCTGATTTATCATTCGCCAAATGCGGAAAGCGGCGATACAACCGGGCTTGAAGCGTTTCTGGAAAATCATTTTTATCAAACTTTGAAAACGCTCGGCGTGGAGAACGCCAAAACGAGCGTCGGGCTTGATGTGCGCGTTAATTTGTGGCTCGACACGGTTTTGCGTTTCAACATCGAAAGTCCTTCGTTTCGTCACGCGATTTATTATTATTTTCGCGCCGTCGCCGAAGAAAACGAAACGGACAAGCGCGTTATCGCCGCTTGGCTGCGTGGCGAGAGTGTTGTTTTGAAAGATGTGCGGGCGTTCAGCATCACGGAAAAATTGGATAAAACCGTCGCGTTTAAGATGATGCGTTCGTTGGCGCAAGCGGTTCACGAACTCGGTTACGCGGGTTTGGTTTTGCTGTTTGACGAAGGCGATAGAATGGTCAGCATCGGTTCGTCGCGCACGGAAAAAGTCGCGTGCGACAATCTGCGCGAAGTGATTGACCGCTGCGCCGGTGAAAGTCTGCCGTCCGCGCTTTTCGTCTATGCCGTGCCGCCTTATTTTGTCACGAACATCGCGCCGAATTACGAAGCGTTGAGCCAGCGCATCAGTTCAAAAGTCAAATTCTCGCGTCAAAATCCGTTCAGCGTCCAAATCAGCCTCGACCATCTCGATTATCCGGGCGAAGAATTGTTGCGCCTTATCGGTGAAAAACTTCTCGGCGTTTATGAAACGGCTTACGAAATGAATTTTAATCACGAATTGCAAAGGGAAAACATCGCCGCGCTTGCCGCCGGCTGCGCGTCTTTGCTTTCTACGAGTCATCGTCGCCATTTTGTAAAATCGCTGGTTACGATGCTCACCGAACAGCGCGTCGCGGGCGAGCATATTTACGAAGAAGATAATTTAAACGGCGTTCTGCGCGATGTGACGGAACAACTCGGACGCACGGAAACGGGCGAATACTAAAGCGTTCAATGATGAATCAGCTAAACCACGACAGGCTTTTCAAAGAGTTGCTGACAACTTTTTTCGTCGAGTTTATGCAATTGTTTTTCCCCGAAGCGGTTCATTATTTAGAACCGGATTCGCTTGAGTTTATTGACAAAGAAATTTTCACGGACATTACGGCAGGCGAAAGGCGCGAGGCGGATTTGCTGGTCAAATGTCGATTTCAAGGACGCGAAACATTTTTTCTGATTCACCTCGAACATCAATCAAAACGCGAAAAAGATTTTGCTCAAAGAATGTTTTTCTATTTCGCCCGGTTGACCGAAAAATTCGCTCTGCCCGTTTATCCGATTGCACTTTTTTCCTACGACAAACCGAAAACACCGGAAAAAAGTCAATACATTTTGCGTTTTCCCGACCGCCAAGTTGTCGAGTTTAACTTTGCCGTCATACAATTAAATCGGCTCGATTGGCGCGATTTTCTTTCGAGCGAAAATCTGGCGGCAAGCGCTTTGATGGCGAAAATGGGCATCAAAACCTAAGACCG
>JALZOE010000447.1 GCA_030857325.1 Acidobacteriota bacterium | reverse complement strand
GGGCTACCGTTACTACCGCAACGCGACCGTCGGCAGTGCCATCGGCATCGGCGGCACGCGCCTTATCGCTAAAGACGGCAACAGCGTCTTTCTGCATTTCGGAACGCTGACGCACGGTTTTGCACTAAATGAAAATCCGGGTCCGCCGCCGACCGTTTCCGCTCCGTAATAATCGCTTTTGATTACTGCAAATTGCGGCTTAAAAATGCCGTTGACTCGAAACTATCAACCGATTGTTTCTGGTCAACGGCTTTTCAATCAAAAATAAATTTTTCTTATAAAACAAGAGTCGTCCGCCATTTTTTCGTTTTCGGTAAAAGCATCTACTTTTTCCGAACGATAAAAACTCCGAATTCAATGCTCGTATGCGGCGGAACGCGCTCGACGCTGCCCGTCGGTTCGGTTGTTTTGCTCAGATTCATCGGCAATTGAATCTGCTTTCCGTCATAGACGCTGCTCGACGCCGGCTCGCCGAAATAATTTTGCACGTCGCGCACTTCGTATTTATCTCCCGCACGCAGAACGCCGCTTAGATTTACCGCGACCCGCGCGTCCCGATTCCAATTATAGACGACGATGTTCGCCCGACCGCTTTCGTATTTGTTCGGTCGAATGAAAATTTTCGCGCCTGCGGAACGAACGAAACTCGCCGGTTCGACGCGGCTGCCGCGGTCGAAATTGTTTTGCCTTTGCCATTTTCCGAAATCTTCTTTTTCGTCGTTCAAAATAAAAACCGCGTCCTTGTCTTTCGCGTTCAAATAAACATTCGATTCCAGCTTATAACCGGCGGCGTTTTTGCCCGCCAACGTTTCGATCTCAACGCTCGCGCCCGGCGAGACAATCGTGTTTCCGCGCGCTTCGACCGAATTCCACCACAAAATTTTCAACGGAACTTTGCCGACGATGTAATTATCGAAAAGCCCGACATCTTTATTGAATTTATCTTCGTAGCCAAGCCGGATTCCCCGATTTTTGTTCGTTGCCGCGTCAGCTTCGGTATAGATATAATTTTCGCGCAGGGTGATGCGCTCGGCGGCGACGCCTTCGACGCCGCCGACGAGAATCTGGTCGGCAGCCTGGTCGTCGAGAGTCAGCGCGCCGTTGTTAAAAATCGCGTTGCCTTCGATGTCGAAACCGCTGATTGAGCTTTTTGTCGAATTGGCGTAAATGTGCAGACCGTAACCCGCGCCGTTGAAAATTACGTTGTCGAGAATCGACTGCGTGCCGTTTTTGTTATGCGCGTAAACGCCGTGTTCCTTTTTGTTGTTGCCGTTGTTAAATAAAATGCAGCCGTAAATTTCCGTTCCGCCGTCTTCGTTCCACAGACCGAAACCGTGTCCGCCGTCGTGAACGACTAAATTTATATATTTCGTATTCGCCGCCCAGACGTTAATTGCCGAACCGCGCCACGGATTAAGCTCGCCGCCCGCGTCGAGCCGCCTGCGTTCGGGGTAAGAATTGGTAACTTCAAAGTCTCGAAACCAGACGTGAGCGCCGCGCACGTTTAACGCGCCCTGTTCACGCTCCGCCGAATTTTTATCGAGAACGGCGCGCTCGCCCGCAGCTGCGCGCACCTGAATCGGCAACGCCTGGGTTCCCTTAATCGTGACGGTAAAAATTCCCTTATAAATTCCGCCGCGCAGCCAAACAATGTCGCCCGGCTTGATGCGCCCGCGAACCGCTTTTTCGTCGAGCGCCGTCGCCAGATTCCAGGGAGATTTCGGCGTGCCGTCGCCGTTCGGCTTGCCGTCGGCGGCGACGAACCATTCCCGATGCTCGCCCGTTAAAGCCGGCGGAACGAGCGTCGTTTGTCCGGCATCTTCGGCAGGCGCGGTTTTATACTGATGAAGCGCGCCGTTCATTTTCCGGGAGCAGCCGTTGTATAAGACGCTTGCTGCAATTGCCGTCAAGCTCAACAAAACAGCTGCGGAAATAAATTTTCCAAACCGTTTTGAAACAATTCTCAGCTCAATCGGTCGAATGAAAAATTTCCTGCAATAAACCGTCAGCATTTTTTCTTCCTCGTATACAGCGACTGTTCCCGACTTTTGGCGCTCTGACAAAGGCGGATTTACCGCGCTTCCGCCGCCGAATTTCTTTTCGTGATTATGACGTTCGAGCATAAAGATTCGTCGTCGTTTCTAAACGCCCGGACGCGGTAATAAGTCTTTTCAAACGGGACTTTCCCGACGACTAAATTTGTTTGGTTGGCAGCCGCCGTTCCGATTGTCCGAAAACTTTGTCCGTCAATCGATTTTTCGACGCGGAAGCCTTGTTCGGCGCTCGACAAATCAGACCAGGAAAGTTGTAAAAAACCGCCCGGCACGGGCAGCGCGGAGAGTTTCGACGGAGGCGCTAAAGCCTGCAATGAAAAATTATCGACGAGCAAGCCGTGACGATTGTAAAATTGAAATTGAATAATATTCGGGTTCGATTCCACTTTCATCGCGCCGAAATTTTCGTTATAACGAAAGCGGCTATACGGCGAAATTTTTCCAAAGTCATCGCCGCTGTTGCCGCCCAAACCGTTTATAATAAACGGCAGCTTATCGATTGATAATCGTTCGTAGCCGTTGTTTTGTCCGGTCAAAACGACGCTCGCGCCCCATTCTTTAAAGCTCCAGCGCATATAATCATTGGACTTGTGGACGCTCGACGAATACGGCGAATGATAGAAATAAACGATTTTCCAGGTTTCCGCCGCCGCCGCCAAACCGTCTCTCAGCCACGTCGCCTGAACTCCGTCCGCCGCAACGCCCGAAGGAGTTTCAGGATTGCTGTCAAGAACGAAAAAATGCACGTCTCCTCTGACAAAGTCGTAGTATCTTTCGTTTCCGGGCAGCGTAAAATAATTGAGATACGGAGCAGCCCCGGCAGTTCGGTAATCCTGCTCGCCTAAAGCGGGCAGAAAACTTTGAGACAGCGAACCCGAGCCGTAACCGCCCTGATAATTGTTAATATATTCGTGGTAATACTGTCCGATGTTCGCGTCGATGGTCGAAGCCTCGCCGTTCGGATAATTATTTCCGCCGAGCGTGATGATAAAATCGGGCTGCCAGCTTTTGACGAGCTGCGCCACCGGCGCTTCGTTGCCGCCCGAAGCG
>JALZOE010000446.1 GCA_030857325.1 Acidobacteriota bacterium | reverse complement strand
ATCTAAACGACCATGCGCCCGATGCACGTCCACGTTTTTCATCAGAATGGCGAGGCTCTAATAAACTTTGCAGGCGCGCGTGAAATCAGCAAAACGTAGGCAAAGGCTCTGGCGACGAGATTTCTCGTTTCGGCTGAATTATTTATTTAATAGCTAATATTTAACGGTAATAATACCTGCCAAGCCTATGACCGTTCGGTTAAGCTCAAACGCGTTGGTTTGAAGACCCTTTCTAAAAACGGGCTGTTTGGAAGCGTTTATAATAAAACGCTTTTAATTTGTAGTCTTGAAGTCGATAAAGGTCATCTTGCTTTATTTTTGACGACCGTTATCGTTACTTCTGCCGGATACTGTTTGGAATGATGCACCGTATTACGAGCGACGACGCCCTTTGTTTCGTCGTAGTTGTTTCCGCCGGTGTTCAGATTGCGGTCGAATCGGGGAAAGTTGCTGCTCGAGATTTCAACGCGAATCCGGTGTCCGGCGGCGAAATAATTACTGGTCGTCATCGGCTGAAATTTTACTTTGTAAACTTTGTCTCGCTGCATCCAGACCGGCGGCTTGTCGTATCCTTCGCGGTATCGCATACGCTGAATAGTTTCGTCCAGATTGTATGCGCGCCCCTGTTCGTCGACATCAATCAGTTTGACGGTAAAATCCGTATCCTTAGCATCCGAAGAAACATACAGCGACACGTCAATCGAGCCGGTCAGTTCGATGCCTTCCTTGAGCGGTTCGGTGCTGTAGACGAGAATGTCAGGACGCTCTTCCATCTTGCGCTGGTCGAACGAGCCGCCGGTAATTGCGTTTCCGGTGCAGCAAACGTTGCCGCCGAATGACGGAACCGGATTCATCGGGTCGTATTCAAAACTGTCGGGCGAGTCGTTTGCAGGCGGCGTCGAAACTAATTTGCCGTCGCCGTTCAGAGTATTCGCCTTTCCGCTGCTCGAAAGATAAAAAGTTACGCGGGACGCGCCAGCGGGCGGGAAAGATTCCGCCGACTGCCATTTATTGCTGCCCATCGTAAAATACCGGACTTTCGGCATTTTCAAAACGTCGTTCTTTTCGCCTTTCAGAAAATAATCGAACCAGCCGTAAGTCAGTGCGTTGTAATCGAGCCTGGCGTCGCCCATCGAGCGCTCGCCGACGACGGTGTTTTCGGTCGCTCGCGTGTAGCTGCAATGCAGCGTCGGCGCGATGACGGCGTATTGCTTGTCGGCGACGCTTGGATCAGCGGTTTTGCGGACGTGATTATAAGCTGCGATGTTCGGACCGACCGAAACGTCATACCACGACATAAACCAGAATCCGGGAATATTGATTTTCATATTGTCGTGCCACAGCCCGCCTTTATACCAAGCCGGGTCGTTCGGCGTTCTTTTTATCATCGCGCCGCCGGTCGGAGTTGGCATTTGGTCGGCGAAAATGCCGCGCGGTCCGTCAACCGCTTTGAGAATATCCATTTCCGGCAGATGCCGGAGCGCCTTCGACCAATCAACTGGCGGAAGCTGCTGGGCGAGGTCGAAAGATTTTGAAGCGCGAATCAAATCTTCCTGCGAAGTGTTTGGCGGAAACATCGGACGCACCTGATTTTGCTCGCCATAGAGCCAAGCGATAAAAAGCATCTGCACCGCGCCGCCGCGATACCAGTTGCCCTGTTCATAATACGGTCCGACGCGCCCGATGCCTGCTCCGAATCCCTGCACGATCATCGTCGTAAAGTTGGGATTTCCGAGAGCGGCAACCGCGGGCTGCCATTCGGCGGTCGAAGAACAACCGATCGTGCCGACTTTTTCGTTCGACCACGGCTGCGACGACATCCATTTAATCGCGTCGTCGCCGTCGCTCACGGGCGCTCCCAAAATATCGTAATTGCCCTCGGAGAAAAAATGACCGCGCTCGTTCATAACGACATAAGCGTAGCCGCGCTTGACGGCTTCGAGAATCGTCGTCATATCGCGCGGCGCTCCCAGGCGAACGTCCCAGAAATTGAAATTATAGGGCGTGCGGGAAAAAATAATCGGGTATTTTTTTGATGCGTCCTTCGGGCGATAAATATCAGCCGCCATTCGCTTCCCGTCGCGCATCGGAACCATCACTTTGCGGTCGATAACGGCAACCTCTGCGAGTTCCTTTTCGATTTGGTTGCGCTTGGCGATCAGCTCTGGATCAGGAACCGGGCGGTTTTGTGCAAAAGCGTTAAGTGCTAAGACGGCGAACAGCGCCGTCCCGAAAATGAATTTAGTTAAAATGTGTTTAGCCATCATTGTTCTCTTTTACTAAATGTTTGTGCCGCCGGTCAATCTGTTTCGTTCAATCGCTTGATTCGAAGCCATTATTCGCTGATTCAAAAAAAAAGGTAGTTTTTGGACAGCGGATTTGTATAAAAATGCATAAGAAAAATTAATGTCTGCGAGTGGCAAAAATGATGATAAAAGTCCAGGAACCGCCAAAAGCCGCAACTTTATCGGCTTAGCCGCTCCCAATCACGACCGAGCAAACGGTTGGCAAGTTCTTTTGTTTGAAGTTTTTTTGTCATTTGAAATGCTCAAAAGATTAAAATATCTAGTGAAGATTTATATTCTCAAATTTAAAACAATTTAACGCTGTATTTTCCTCAGAAGATATTATTTATAAAATGTGTTTATACAAACTAGGACTTACGCAGTTGGGAGAAGCAAATAACGCGGATTCGCCAAATATGCTCTGACAGCATCTCGAATAATACTGGTTTTGGCTTCGATCCAACTGATGCTTTCCCGATAACAATGACTTTCAATTCGCACAAACGCTCTGATACAAAGTCCGATGTGATTCAACACCGGACGCAAGCGACGGCATTGAGCGCGTTCAATCAAACATTGTTGTTTCAACGCCCGATGATACATCTCAATCCGCCACGCAGATTTGGCTTGGGTTTCCCGTTCGGCTTCGGTCATCGCTTGCAGGCTCGTCGCCCAGTATTCCGCCGCGTCGTCTGTGGCGCGAACGCGAAACACTTTGACTTCTCCGAAACCTTTAAGCCAGCAGATTGTACCGTCGCCGCCGCACAGTCCGGCTTCCGAGGCGGCTTGCAGTCGGCTCTGGTTGATTCTGATTTGCCGGTTGG
>JALZOE010000068.1 GCA_030857325.1 Acidobacteriota bacterium | reverse complement strand
ACCTAAATCCTCAATCAAATAATTTCCGTTTTGCCGGATAATCCGCGCGTGACGCCGCGAGATTTTGGCTTCCGGGTCGCAGCGGTCTAAATCGACATCGGGGAAAATTCCGTTGTCGGCGTCCCATCGACCGATATTCGATTCGTCGGCGACGAGCGCAAATTCAGTTCCGCTTCGCTCGCCGCGTTCGATAACCAGAACAGCGTGCGCGCCTTTGACGTTTTTGCCGTTTTCAAACGACTTTACCTTTAACTCCGGTTCAAAAGCCGACGCCGGAATTCCGATTGACGTAACGTTTGTCGATTGAAAAACGGGCGCGTCCGGTATTTGCGTTTGAAAATTCGGCGTCCCGGCGCGCTCGTTTTTTTCCGCTCCGTCGCCCAGCGTCGAGCCGCATTCATCGCAATATTGTGAACCTTCTATGTTTTGTGTGCCGCAAGTTTGGCATCTAATCATTTTCGCAGTACCTAAACGATTTTTTGAATTGGAACATCAGGACGATTTTATTTTAACCCGTAAATTTCCGTTCGTAAATAATAAACTCAAGAGTTTTCAAACCCATAACCGGAACGGACGGAAATCTTTACAAAATAAACTTTTTACAATCACGCCTCTGGATTCTTTTTTGAAACTCTCGGTAATAATTCGACGTAGTAAAAAACTGACACGCTGCAAATCAATCGTTTCGCTTTTTAATTCATTTATTTTACCTAAAATCACGCTCTTTGGAGAGGAATACGCAAAATGGCAATCAGCCGTAAAGGAAAAATTATTATCGGCGTTTCAGCCGTCGTTTTATTAACCGTCATTATTATTGCGAGCGTTTTTGCGACGCGCAAAGATACGCCGGAAGTTACAATCGTCAAATTGGAAACCAGGCGCGAGTTAAGCTCGACCGTTACGGCTTCGGGCGAAGTGCGCCCGATTCAATTTATCAATCTGACGAGCGAGGTTCAGGGACGAATCGAGGATATTTTCGTAAAAGAAGGCGACAAGGTAACCAGCGGTCAGCCGCTCGTCAAGCTCGACCCGACGCAGATTCAATCGAATACCGACGCGCAGCTTGCCGCTTTTCAGGCATCGCAGAACGAAGCGCAGGTTTCCCGCTCGCAGATAACAGCCGCGCAAAATCAGCTTTCCCAGGCGCAGCAGGGCTTAAACGCGGCGCAGGCGTCGGTCGATACGGCTTTGCAGCAAGTCGCCTCGGCGCGCCAGCAGGTTGTCGCGGCGCAAACCGAAATCGACCGCGCGCAGGTCGATTTAAATACCGCCAACCGCGAATTACAGCGCACGGCTGAATTGGTCGAAGCCGGAGTAGAATCGCGCTCGGCTTTCGACGCGGCGAAAGACCGCGTGGCAACCGCGCAGGTTGCTTTGCGAAACGCTCAGGCGCGTCTGAAATCGCAGCAGCTTTCAATCAACGAAGCGCAGGCGCGTGTCAATGAAGTCAGAGCGCGCGCAAATCAACAGCAAGTCGCCGTCAAAGACGCCGGACGCGGTGTGGAAACGGCGAATTTCAGTTCCAATGCCAGCGCTAAGCGCACCGAACAGCAAGCCGCCGTTTTGAGCGGTCAGCGAAGCCAGCGCGATAAAACTTTGCAGGTCGCGCCCATCAGCGGCGTGATTGCCGATATTCCTTCAAAAGTCGGAACTTTCGCCGTCGCCAATTTATCTTCGACGCCGCTTTTGACGATTGCCGATATGTCAACCGTCAACGTCGAGGTAAAAATCGACGAAACGGAAATCGATAAAGTCGAAGTCGGTCAGCCCGCAAAAATCAAAGTCGATGCCTTCGGCGATAAGGAATTCAGCGGCAGAGTGTTACAGAAAACGCCGCTCGCCGTCGGCAAATCGCAAACCTCCGGCGGTCTTTCGACCAATATCAACGTTCAGGAAGCCAAAGAATTTCGCGTCGTTATCGAGATGATTGATATGGACGGAGAAACGCGCGACAGCCTGCGCCCCGGAATGAGCGCGACCGCCGTAATTACGACCAAAACGGTTGAAAACGTGGTTTCCGTGCCGATTCAGGCGGTCATCGAGAAAAAACCGGACGCCGCGCCGACGATTCAGGGCGACGCGCCCGCCGACAAACCGAAAACCGTTAAAGGAGTTTTCGTAATGGACGGAGGCAAAGCGAAATTCGTCGAAGTTACGACCGGAATCACCGGCGAATCCGACATTCAAATTACCGGCGGACTTTCCGAAGGTCATGAAGTTATCACCGGACCGAGCCGGATTCTCAACACTTTGAAGGAAGGCGCGCTCGTCAAAAAACAGACAAAAAAAGACGCCGCCGAAACAAAGTCCTGAAAATTTAGTTTTATTTTTTATTCGATAATTTATGCCGATGACCGAAGAAACAGTCGAAGCCGTTCCGAGCGTAACGAGCGGCGCGCCGGAATCTCTGATTTCGATGCGTAACATCTGGAAAACTTACCAGATGGGAACTGAACAGCTTCACGCGCTTCAAGGCGTTTCCTTTGAAGTTCGGAAAGGCGAGTATTTAGCCATTATCGGTCCTTCCGGTTCGGGCAAATCCACTTTGATGAACTTAATCGGCTGTCTCGATTCACCGTCAAAAGGTCAATACTGGATAAACGGAAATCTCGTCTCGGCGATGACCGACGACGAACTGGCAACGATTCGCAACAAGGAAATTGGTTTCGTTTTTCAAACCTTTAATCTGCTGGCGCGGGCGACGGCGCTTCATAACGTCGAGCTTCCCTTGATTTACGCCGGAATGGGTTCGTCCGAACGCCACGAAAAAGCGCAGGCGGCGCTCGCGTCGGTCGAACTCGGCGACCGCGTTCTGCATCGCCCGAACGAACTTTCCGGCGGTCAGCGGCAGCGCGTCGCCATTGCCCGCGCGCTGGTCAATCATCCGTCGATTCTGCTGGCGGACGAACCGACGGGAGCGCTCGACACAAACACGAGTTACGAAATTATGGCGCTCTTCGAGAAACTGCACGAAGAAGGCAACACGATTATTCTGGTTACGCACGAACACGACATCGCCGCCCGCGCGCACCGCATTATTACAATCCGCGACGGTTTAATCGAAAAAGACGAGCGGACTAAGTGATAGGTTTTAGGTTTTAGCTGACACCTGATACCCGGCGACTGAGACTCAAAAATGAATTTTATCGAAACCTTCAAACTCGCGTTTTCGGCAATCTGGGCGCATAAACTTCGCTCGTTTCTCACCTTGCTCGGAATGATTATCGGCGTAACGGCGTTTATGATTGTTCTCTCGCTGCTGCAGGGATTTAATTTATACGTCGATGAAAAAATCGCCGGAATCGGTTCAAATTCATTTACAATCCGTCGTTTCAGCTTCGACGATTTCAAAGACACCGACACGATTGCCGAAGCCCAGCGGCGCAATAAGGAACTGACTTTTGACGAGCGCGATTTTATACGCGAGCGGGCGCAGCTTATCGACAAAATCGGCGCTAAATCCGGCGGCGGCGGCTCGCGCGACATAAAACGCGGCAACGAAACTCTGCGCGATGTCCGAATCGACGGCGCAGAACCCGTTATCGCCGAAATCGAAAAGCTCGACATCGCCGAAGGTCGCTATTTTACCGAAACCGAAAACAACAACGCGATGCGCGTCGCCTACATCGGACAGGACGTTGCCGACAAATTGTTTCCGCAAGGCTCGGCTGTCGGCGGCGAATTTACGATGCAGGGAATTCCCTACCGCATCATCGGCGTTCAAACGGCTAAAGGAACGGTTTTCGGTCAGCCGCAGGATAATTTCGTCCAGCTTCCGATAAAAACTTTCGGCGCGGCGTTCGGCGGTTTGACCAGAAGCCGCGCGCCTTATTTTGTCGTTACGGCAAAATCCGACAATCTTTTTGACGACGCGGTTGAAGAAGCGCGCACTTTGATGCGAATCAAACGAAAATTGACTTTCGGCGAAAAAGACAATTTCGGAATTTTAACGCCCGACGCTATCACCGGCTTGCGCGACAGAATTTTCGGACCGATTTTTATTGTAATTATCGCCGTTCCCGGAATCGCGCTGGTTGTCGGCGCAATCGTCATTATGAATATTATGCTCGTCGCCGTAACCGAGAGAACGCGCGAAATCGGCATCCGCAAAAGTCTGGGCGCCAGGCGAAGCGATATTCTGCGGCAGTTTCTGCTCGAATCGGCGACGCTTTCGGCAATCGGCGGCATCACCGGCTTGATAATCGCCGAAATTGTCGGCTTTATCGTAACCAAATTCGTTTTTCAGACGCACATCTCCTTGTGGGCGGCGCTTTTCGCCATTGTCGTCTCCGGCGGCGTCGGTATTTTAGCCGGACTTTACCCGGCGTGGAAAGCGGCGCGTCTCGACCCGATTGAAGCTCTGCGAGCCGATTAAAAGTTTACAGGAAGTTGCAGATAGTTACGGAAAATTTCCAGAGTTATAGATTGTCGAAAAAGATTGAATACTCTTCTTAAACTTTCTGCAACTATCTGCAACTTTGAAAACTTTCTGCAACTATAAAGTTATGAAAATTATCAGCAGCGGTTTTTATGAAAATTTCAAAATGGCGATTGCCACTTTGCGAACCAATAAACTGCGTTCGTTTCTGACGATTTTCGGCGTCATCATCGGCGTTATCACCGTAATGCTGATTTCCTCGATTATCAGCGGAATCAGTATGGCGGTCGAAAAGGAAGTCGAATCGTTCGGCACGCGCTCGATTTTTCTTTATAAATTCGACATCGGCATCCGCACGGGCAATCCGTCGCGCGACGAGCGCACCAGAAAACCGCTGACGATGGGCGACGCCGAAGCTATCGGAAATCTGGAATCAATCGAAGCCGCCGTTCCCTTTTTAGATATTTCAAACAATTTTTTCGGTCAGAAAGTTCTCGTAACCGGAAAAAACGGCAAAACTTCTTCCGCCGTCCAATTGCAGGGAACATTGCCCGACATCGAGCGCACGAGCGGCGAAGTTTTAATCGACGGACGCTGGTTTACCGAGAGCGAAAACGAAGGCAAAGCCGACGTTTGCTTAATCGGTTCGACGGTGGTTGACAGCTATTTTCCCTTTGAAAATCCGGTCGGACAAACGCTGGGAATCGGCGGGCGCGAGTTTCGCGTCATCGGCGTTCTGCAAAAACGCGAGCAGCTTTTCGGCGGCGGCGGCGGCAATAACGACCAGAGCAATATAATTTATATGCCGATTGAATCGGCTCTGCGGCTTAAACCCTACGCCGACGATTTATTTATTCTCGCCGTCGCCCGCGAAGGCAAACTCGAAACCGCCAAAGACCAGATTGAAGATTTACTGCGCGTCCGGCGGCAGGTTGAATACGGCAAGCCGAATAATTTTTCAATGGCGACCGCCGCCAGCATTATCGAGCAGTTTCAATCGATTACCGCCGGCGTTTTTATCGCGATGGTCGTTATCTCGTCGGTCGGTCTTCTCATCGGCGGCATCGGCGTAATGAATATTATGCTCGTTTCCGTAACCGAAAGAACCAGAGAAATCGGCATCCGCAAGGCAATCGGCGCTAAACAAAGCGACATTCTGCTTCAATTTTTAATCGAAGCCGCAACCCTCACCGGCTTCGGCGGTCTTCTCGGTCTGCTTATCGGCTGGAGTTTGACTTTTCTGATTAGACTGTTTTTCCCGTCCTACGTTCCGTGGTGGGCGCCGGTCGCCGGATTTTTCGCCAGCGTCGGAATCGGCATTGTCTTCGGTCTGTTTCCGGCGTGGAAAGCGGCGCGGCTCGACCCGATTGAAGCTCTGCGCTACGAATAATTAAAATTACCAATTACCGATTACGAATTACGAATTGAAGAACAGATTTCAAACATTCGTAATTCGTAATTTTATTAAGTTGCGTTTAAGAAAAAATCGCGCCGATTACTCTGAAAGCGACATTTAACAGAGCGACGACAAGGACGACCGCCCACGCCGCGCCCTTCGATATTTTGCCGACGACGCTCAAACCGATTGCCGCCAGAATCCAGCCCCAGATAAAAAACAAATCGAACGTTCCCAAAACCGCGCCTAAGACAGGCATCGTTTTAGTGTCGATAAAAAACGACGGATTGGCTTGGACGAGTCCGCTTTGACTTGCCGCGATGTCTATGTCGTCGGCTGACTTTAGAAATAAAACCAGGATATTTGCCAGCATTGAAACGATCATCGGCGGAAAACTCGAATAAGCCCAAACCGAAACGCCGCGCATAAAAGTCATCGTTCCGCCCATCGCGCTTGCGCCGAGCCAGTAAATCAAACCGCCGACAAAAATGGAAATCAGCAGCGCAAGCTGTATAGCAGCGTAAGTAAGATATTTTACAGCAGGCTGCGATTGCTGTTCGATACTTTTTTGTTTATCTTCGGCGGACATTTGCCGAGTCATCGGACTTGATTCTATTCGCTCGCGGGCAATTCGCTCAGAGCCGAGTTTTTCAATAAATGCGATTTGAAACAGCGAAGCGGCAATGACAATTATCAAACTCGCCAGCAAAAATCGCGGCTTGCGGCGCAAATCTTCAAAAGTTTCGCCGGGCGAAAAAAATATATTTCCCAAAGTTGACGCTTCTGACATTTTGGGCGCTTCGTCGGTTTTTTTTATTTCTTCGGGAATCGGCGGCGCTTGCCATTCGGTCTGGTTGGTTTCGTTCATAAAAAGTTCTCCTTTTCGACTGAAATGTTTTTCGGAATTTGCGCTTTTTGCCGAAAACAAAAAACCATTCAAAAGACGCAAACTTTTATTTGAATAATCGACTTTTTTTACGAAACCTTGCGGATTCAAGTTTCACTTCTTTGGGAGCGCGGGCATCCTGCCCGCATTGAGCGCCAAAGCGCGAACAATCGTACTTTATCAAACGTCGAGTTTTATAAAGTCGATTACGCCGCTCTCAAGCGACGTGTGCGGGCAGGATGCCCGCGCTCCGACACAAATACACTTTTATATTACCCTTGGCATAAATTATTAAATCTTCAGCGGCGGCGCGGAATCGTAGCCGTCGATGCGGATACAGGCGGCGAAATGATTCGGCTCGATTTCCCGCAATTCGGGAACGACGCGCGCGCAATCGTCAATTGCCCACGGGCAGCGCGTGCGGAAACGACAGCCCGACGGCGGATTTATCGGCGTCGGCACATCGCCTTTTAAAACGATGCGCTCGCGTTTTATTTTCGGGTCGGGAATCGGAATCGCTGAAAGAAGGGCTTTGGTGTAAGGCATCAGCGGATTTTCATACAATTCTTTCGATTCGGCAATCTCGACGATTTTTCCCAGATACATTACGGCGACGCGCTGCGAAATATGCTCGACTACAGCTAAACCGTGCGAGATAAAGAGATACGTCAAACCGAATTCGCCCTGCAAATCCTGCAAAAGATTAACAACCTGCGCCTGCACGGACACGTCGAGCGCCGAAACCGGCTCGTCGGCGATAATCAATTTCGGATTCAGAGCCAGCGCGCGCGCGATTCCCAGTCGCTGCCGCTGTCCGCCGGAAAATTCGTGCGGGTAGCGAAACATATAATCGGGGTCTAATCCGACTTTTTTCAATAAATCGGCGACGCGCTCTTTTTGTTCGGCTTTTCCGCCGATGCCGTGAATTTTCAGCGGTTCGGAAACGATTGAAAAAATATTCAGGCGCGGATTAAGCGAAGCATACGGGTCTTGGAAAATAATCTGCATCTCGCGCCGCAGTTTCTGCATTTCCCTGTTGTTTAACCCGACAATATTTTCGCCTTCAAACAAAACTTCGCCGCTCGTCGGCTCGTTCAGCCGCAGAATACAGCGCCCGACCGTCGATTTTCCGCAGCCCGATTCGCCGACGAGTCCGAGCGTTTCGCCCGCGAAAATATCGAACGAAACGCCGTCAACCGCCCGCACAACGTCGTCGCTCGATTCGACGGGAAAATGTTTGACCAGTGAGCGAACCTGCAGAAGCTCTTTTTTTTCGGACTTTAATTTAACTGAGCTGTTTTCCATTTGATTTTCTTTCTTTCAACAATTTGAGCGGCGGCATTTTCAATTTCAAGTAAACGAGTTTAAGCGGAATTTTGGTGTTGATTGATTTTAGTTCGACAATATCCTGCAAATCTTCGTAAATATTTAAAGTCCAGACATTATTCTTTTGTCTTGAAAAATGCTCGACGCGGATTCGATATTGCGAAACTAAAACGTAATCGGTCAACGATTCCAATCTGAAATAATCTTCCGCCTTGTCGCCGCGGTCGCGTTTTTCGGTCGATTTAGACAAAACTTCAAAAATGATTGTGGGATTGAGCAAAGTCGTATCGTTACTTTCGGTCAAAATTTCACCGCAGGCGACCGCGACATCCGGGTAAACATTATGTCCTTCACGAATTTTTACGCGAAAATCGCTGGCGTAAACTTCGCAGTCGGTTTCTCTCAATCTGAGATTCAACTCGGTAGAAATGTTTGTGGATAATAAATTATGTTTGCGCGACGCACCCGCCATCGCAAAGATTTCGCCGTCCATAAATTCGTGGCGAATTTTCGATTTTTCTTCAAAAGCTAAATACTCGGTTTCCGACATTATTTTTTCGGCAGCCGCCTGATTCATACTGATTTTCTCCAATCTTCAACAATTATCGCCCAACGCTCGTGGTCCCGCCAGCGTCCGCCGATTTTTAGATATTTGCGCGAAAAGCCTTCTTTTATAAACCCATTTTTTTGTAAAACTTTTATCGAATCCGCGTTTTCCGGCTGAACATTAGCTTCGATGCGATGAAGTTTTATGGTTTTGAAAGCGTAACTTAAAATCAATTCGACGGCTTCGGTCATCAAACTTTGTTTCGTAAATCTCTCGAATAAATAATATCCGAGATAGGCATTTTGAAAACTTCGGCGAAAAATCTGCGAAAGATTAACAGCACCCGCAATCGCTTCGTCTTCAATTCGACAAATCAAAGATATTTCGTTTTCCGCTTTTTCGTTACGAGCAAGAAGTTCGTCAAAACCTTTTTGGTCTGTCGGCGGCGAAGCCAGATTGTGATGAAACTTACGGCTCGACTTGCTCGCCCGCGTAAATTCCGCGAAATCGTCAAACTTCGGCGGACGCAGAAGCGCCTTTT
>JALZOE010000445.1 GCA_030857325.1 Acidobacteriota bacterium | reverse complement strand
CAATTAAGGAAGCCCGCGAACTGCACGAGCGCGTCAACCGGAAAAATCTGATGATAAAAGTTCCGGCGACGCCCGAAGGCATTCCGGTTATCGAACAGCTTATCGCCGACGGCATCTGCGTCAATGTTACGCTGATGTTCGCGCCGGAAACTTACGAAACGGTTGCCGAAGCCTATTTGAAAGGCTTGGAACAGCGAGCGGCGCGCGGCGAATCAATCAAGGAATTGGCGTCGGTCGCCAGCATTTTCGTCAGCCGCGTGGACACGAAAATTGACAAACTGCTCGAAGCGAAAATCAATGAAACGACCGACGAAGCAGAGAAACAACAACTTCAAAATCTAATCGGCAAAACCGCAATCGCCAACTCGAAATTGATGTATGAGCGATATCTGGAAATCTTCGGCGACGACAATCAACGCTGGAGCAAATTAAAAGAAAAACAGGCGAATCCGCAAAGGCTTTTGTGGGCTTCGACTTCGACAAAGAATCCGGCGTTTCCCGACACTTATTACGTCGAAGCTCTTATCGGCAAAGATACCGTGGACACGATGCCGCCCGCCACCGTTGACGCTTTCCGCGACCACGGCAAAGTTTCCGCGACACTCAAACAAGGATTTGACGAAGCGCGGGAGACGATAAACAAGGTCGAAAAAGCCGGAATCAATCTCGACGAAGCGATGCAGCAGTTACAGGATGAAGGCGTCGCCGGATTCGTCAAATCGTTTGAAAATCTGACCGCCGCGCTCGTCAAAAAACACGAATCGCTCGCCCGCGCGATGGGAAAATAGACAGCCCGAAAAATTAACGAACAAGACGAACAAGGGGAAAAATCAGGTGAGTAAAAAATCCGCGTCCAAAAAACGCGAGTCGAAAGAAAAGTCGGCGAAAAAAAGCGAATCGAAAAAGGCGAAAAAGAATTCCGCCGCCGATTCGCCGATTGATTCCGCGCCCGCCGTCCACGAAAACCGCGTTTCGATTATCGGCTGCGGCAACGTCGGAATGGCGAGCGCGTTCGCGCTTCTTCAGAGCGAGCTTGTCCGCGAGCTGGTTTTGATTGACCGCGACCCGGACAAAGCCGAAGGCGAAGCGATGGACTTGCAGCAGGCGATTGCCGTCCCGATGGAGTCGCCAGTCAAAGTTACCGCCGGAAATTACAAGGACGCGGCGGCGAGTTCGATTGTGATTATCACGGCGGGCGTGGCGACGGATGACCCGGAAGTTTCGCGGCTCGAACTGCTCGGCAAAAACATCGAAATTATCCGCGAAATCGTCGGCAAATTAAAAGCCGAAAATTTTCAGGGCATTTTAATCGTCACGACGAATCCGGTGGACGTTCTCGCGCAAGTGGCGCAAATCGAATCGGGCTTGCCCGCGAGCCGCGTTATCAGCACCGGAACGGTTATTGACACCGCCCGTCTGCGCGTGCTGCTGGCGGAACGATTAGCGGTCGAGCCGCGCGCGGTGGACGCTTTTATCATCGGTGAACACGGCGATTCGGAAATCGCCGTCTGGAGCGCGGCGCGTGTGGCGGGCTTGCCGCTCGCCAAATTTCCCGGCGCGGACAAACTTCCGGCTCCGGCGGAAATGCTCGAAACGATTCGCCAAGCCGCGCCGGAAATCGTCAAGCGCAAAGGCAACACTTCCTACGCCATCGGCTTATGCGTCCGCCGCATCTGCGAAGCGATTCTACGTGACGAGCGAATGGCGCTGCCCGTTTCCACTCTTTTGCAGGGCGAATACGGCGTCAAAGGCGTTTATCTAGGAACGCCGTGCATCGTCGGCAAAAACGGCATCGAGCGCGTCATCGAACTCGAACTGAATAAAACGGAAAAAGCCGGCTTGCTCCGTTCCGCCGACATTCTCAGGCAGGCGCTCATACGAGTGTGAGTAATCGTCTGACAGGCACGGAGAATCGAAAATAATTTCGATTCTCCAAAATAATAAGCCATCAAAATAAACTCTTTGCCCGTAGAAAAATAAAGAGCGGGAAGGACATTTTTGTAATTACAAAAATGTCCTTCCCGCTCTTTATTTTCGCTGAATTTGCCTTGTTACGTTCGTGCTGTGTTGATGTTTTCCTCTTCAAGTTCAAAAGCGTAAACCTTTTTTGCCAATCCGATTTTCTCCAGAAAGCGGATTTGAATCCAGTTGATATCGAATTCGTGGCGGGCGAGTCCGTGCCGCGCCGAACGCGGGTGCGCGTGATGGTTGTTGTGCCAGCCTTCGCCGAACGTGAGCGCGGCGACAAGTGCGTTGTTGCGCGAATCGTCGGGCGTCTCGAACCGGCGCGTTCCCCACAGATGCGTCGCCGAGTTGACCAGAAAAGTCGAATGCCAGCCGATGACCTGACGCAGAAAAATGCCCCACAAAACCATCGTCCAGCCGCCGATGATAAACAAAATCGCGGCGGCGATAATCGTCGTAACAAAAAAATATTTCGAGACGACAACGTGGAATCGGTCTTTCAGCAAATCGGGCGCGTATCGCCGCACGGTTTCCCGGTCGTGCGAGAGCGCCGTGCCGCGCATCAGCCAGCCGATGTGCGCCCAGAAAGTGCCGTCGCGCGGGCTGTGCGGGTCGCGTTCGGTTTCGGTAAAAGCGTGGTGCATCCGATGCGTCGTTACCCATTGCAGCGGTCCCGATTGCAGCGCGAGCGTTCCGCAGACGGTCAAAAAATACTCGACCGACTTCGGCGTCTTAAATCCGCCGTGCGTCAGAAGCCGGTGATAACCCATCCCGATTCCCCAACTGTTGGTCGCCCACCAGACAATCACGGCGGCGATTAAATTCTGCCAGCTAAATGTAAATAAAGCCCAAATCGCCATCAGATGAAACGCGATGACGGCGATGGAAGTTATCCATTGAATTCCTTTCAGTTGCGAGTTTTCCAGCTCTAATATGTTTTGCACAAATAAATCCCTTGAAATAATTATCGGTAACGCGCCTATTGTTTATAATCCCGCTTTTAGATGTGCTGAACGACAAATTTTAGTCAGTATGATTGTAAGATTTGTGTAATAAACAATTGCAGGGTATCTTCGAGCAGGTTTTTATCGGCTTGACGACAGGAAAATTGAGAATAAAAACGCGCAATCCAATATCTGCTCGCCATCGTTAGT
>JALZOE010000444.1 GCA_030857325.1 Acidobacteriota bacterium | reverse complement strand
GGCGAACGCGCTCGGCTTTATACCGTTTTTCGGTTACGGGCGCGGCTACACGAGCGGCGAGATTTTGGAAGACGACCGGCTGACGCTTCAATCTCTTTTGCGCGAATTGGGTTATCGCCGAAATACGGTTACAGTCCGGCAGGGCGTTTCTCCGAACGGCGAAGATTTGATTATCACTTTCGTCGTCGATGAAGGCATTCCGACGCGCATCGCCGCGATTGAACTGCAAGGCAATAAAGCATTTTCCGAAGACGTTCTGCGCGCCAAACTTCCCGATTTAGCCGGAAAGAATTTTTCTCGCGCGCGAGCCAGAAACGGCGTCCGGCGACTGGCGGAGTTTTATTCGCAGGAAGGTTTTTACGACGTGCGAGTCAGTTATTCGCTCGTCGAGCTGCCACGTGATGAAAACGCAACCGAAGAACAAGTTAAAGTCGTCTATAATCTCGAAAACGAAGGCAGAAAAGTTTTCATCAACCGCATTTTGATAAACGGAACGGAGCGAACCGACAACGCGGCAATTTTAAGAGCGATAAATCTACGCCGCAACGACGTTTTGCGCTCGACCGACATTTTCACCAGCGAGCAGAATCTTTACGGAACGGACGCCTTCAGTCTCGTCGAAATCAAAGCCGAACCCGCCGGCGAAACCGCCGACGGCTCGGCGCGCCTGAGCGACATTATTATTAACGTCGAGGAACAGAAGCCGCGTCTTATCACCTACGGCGGCGGTTTTTCGACCGACATCGGCGTCAACGGATTTTTCGACATTCGCCATTTTAATTTGTTCGGTAAATTACAGCAGGGCGGCGCGCGCGTTCAGATGAGCCGCCTTCAGCAGCTCGTCCAAATCGATTATCTCAATCCGCGCTTTATGCCGGACGGCAAAAATCGATTTTCGCCGTTGATATTCAGCGCGCAGTATCTGCGCGATTCGACCGTTACGCGTTTTTTCCGCACGTCTTTCGATAGAGGAACAGGCGGAATCGTCCAGCGAATCGACGAGGAAGGCAATCCGATTGACGAATTTGGAGAAAATACCGGCTCGCCGACTCTTAACCGTTTCACGCTTTCGGCGGAAACCAGCCGCACAATCAGCCGAAAATACCGCAGTATTCTGTTTGTCCGCTACAAATACGAAGACGTTCGCCTGTTTAATATCGAAAGCCTTTTGATTCGTGATTTACTAGCGCCCGACCAAAAGATAAGAACTTCCGGCTTGGGAACGAATGTCGTTTTCGACAACCGGAAAAACTGTTCGATAAGATACACGCTGCTCGAAATTATCCAGAGAGGCGACCCGGGCGAGCCGTGCCGCTATAACGCCAGCGACCCGACAAACGGCAATTACGTTACGGCGGCGTATAATTTTTCGCTTCCCGCTCTGGGCGCGAACATCGGCTTTCATAAATTTCAAGGTTCTTACAACACTTATTACACTCTGCCGCGATTGAAAAATACGACGTTCGCCGGACGCGCGATTCTCGGTCTGGCAAGCGTTTTTTCACGCGACCGAAATTTTTCGAGCCAGTTTCCCGGTCTTGAAGACATTCTGCCGATTAGCGAAAGATTTTTCGCGGGCGGCTCGACCACGCTTCGAGGATTTGAATTTGAAGGCGCGGGACCGCGCGTCGTCGTTATGCCGCAGGGAATTTTCCGCAATCAGCAGCGCGAGATTGTAACTTTGAATCCTTTTACGATTCCGTTCGGCGGCAACGCTCTGGCAATCGTTAATCTCGAAGCGCGCATTCCGCTGACCGACAGCGTTCGCGTCGTTCCGTTCTACGACGGCGGCAATGTTTTCAGAAGCGTCAAAGACGTTTTCAAAACGCCGGATGTCGCCGCCGACGATGTTTTTCGTCAAAATCTGCGCGCCATCTGGTCAAATACCGTCGGACTCGGCTTTAGAGTCAAAACGCCGATTGGCGGCGAGTTTGCGATAGATTACGGTTATCTGCTTAATCCGCCGCAGTTTTTAATTCCGCAGACACCGCCGCCGCCCGGCGTTTTTCGCCTAAAACAGGGACAGCTTCATTTCCGCTTTGCCCAAGCCTTTTAAGAAGTTCAAAGTTCAAGGTTCAAAGTTCAAAGTTAAATGCAGTTTTCGACTTTGTAACCTTGAACCTTGAACTCTTTTTTAGTTAATTGCCGACGAAGAAATTATATGGCTTTCGTCAAGTTCGACAATAAAATTGTCTCTTGCCGATAATTCGGGAAGCCGTTTTTTTCTTTGCTTGCGAACGGCTTTAATCACATACATCGCTTTGTCGGCGGCGACGATAATCTGGTCGAGCGTTTCGCCTTGCCGCGGGTAGCAGGCAGCGCCGAGACTAACGCCGACGCGGGCGAATTTTTCCTCGCCGTCAATCGGCAGAGCAAAATCATAAACGGCTTTTTCTATTCTTCGGCTTAATTCCCGAATGTCTTCGTTGCCGGTTTCGGGAACGATAGCCACAAATTCATCGCCGGCGTAGCGCGCCAGAAAATCGTAATCGCGCAGTTGTTCGCGCATTACTTTGGAAATTTCCTTCAACAGTTTGTCGCCCGCTTTGTGTCCGAAATTGTCGTTGACGGCTTTAAATCCGTCGAGGTCGAGCATCAAAAGATGAAAGCCGGTTTCCTTGCGGCTGGCGCGCGCAACTTCTTTTTCAAACTGCATTTGCAAACTTCGGGCGTTCGGCAAGCCGGTCATCGGGTCGGTCAGCGCTTTCGATTCGGTTTCGGCGTGCTGGAGCGCCGTGGAAATGGCGTCCGAAGCGATACGCGAAATCGCTTCCAGGAGGCGCAGATGTTCTTCCTCATAAGTCTCGATTTCACACGAATAAAGCGAAACGGCGCCGACCAGTTTTTCTTCGGCAATTAACGGCAGCGAAGTCATCCCGACGTATTCTTCAACGAAATCAGTCTGGTCGAAGGTAAAATCCATTCCGGGGTCGATGTCGCTGACCGGCTGTCGTTTATTCAAAACAAAACCCGTCGCTCCTTCGCCCGCTTTGACGCGCTTTTTGCTTAAAATTTCGCTATTTTTGCCCGAAGCGTGCGCGGCTTTTGCAAACTCGCCGTTTTCTTCCAAAAGATAGACGACGCAGGAATCGAACGGAATGAATTCGCCGATTTTCTTGACGAACAAGG
>JALZOE010000443.1 GCA_030857325.1 Acidobacteriota bacterium | reverse complement strand
GAAACGGCAAGCCGTAAATCAAATCGAGATTTATCGAACCGAATCCAAGCGCGCGCGCCCATTCGATTGTCTGTCTGGTAATATCTTCGGGCTGAATGCGGTTTATCGTCGCCTGAACCTGCGGGTTAAAATCCTGCACGCCTAAACTTGTGCGGTTAAAACCGATTTTGCGAAACGCTTCGACGTGCGCGCGCGTCAAACCGCGCGGGTCAATCTCGACACTCGCTTCAATGTCGTCGGAAAAGTTGAATTTACTTTTGATAAATTCGCCGACATCAAGAATTTCCTCCGGCGTTAGATACGAAGGCGTTCCGCCGCCCCAGTGCATTTGCGAAACTCGTCTATTGCCGGAAATCAGCGGCGCGAGCGTTTCGATTTCTCGTTTAAGACGCTCGTTATATTCGCGGATTAACGTTCTGTCGCGCGAAACCATCATATTGCAGCCGCAGAAATAACAGAGCGATTCGCAAAACGGAAAGTGAAAATAGAGCGAAATATCCGATGCCGTTTCTATGTTAGTTTCGATTATTTCCTGTGTAAAATCCCGCGCCGTAAAATCGGTCGAAAAGAGCGGCGCGGTCGGATACGAAGTGTAGCGCGGTCCCGGCTGGTTGTATTTCTTGAGGATTTCAAGGTCTATTTCTGCAAAATTACTCATTTTTATAAAAACTCAAAACGAGTTTAACTGCGAATTTGCTTTAGACACGTTAATAAAAAATTTAACCGCAGATAAACGCAGATTAGGCAGATAAAAACCGGATAAAACCAAACACTTTCTTTCAAAATACATTTCAAATCCGCATAAAAATCCATTTCTTATCCGCTTAAATCTGTTTTCATCCGCGTTCATCTGCGGTTAAATTTCACTTTATAAACACGCAATTAAAACTTTCATTAATTAACTTTGTGCAATCTTTTGTTCGTTCTGTTTGATGCTCACTTCTTTAACGCAGTCAACCAAATACTTGGCGTTCTCAACCGGCGTTTTCGGCAAAATTCCGTGTCCGAGATTGAAAACGTGTCCCGAATCGCTGCCGAATTTTCGTAAAATCTTTTCGGTTTCGCCGCGAATCTTTTCTTTCGGCGCGAATAAAACGCACGGGTCGAGATTGCCCTGAAGAACTTTTCGCCCGCCGATTTGATTTTTGACCGCGCCGATGTCTTTCGTCCAATCGACACCTAAAACGTCGCATTTCAAATCAGCCAGACTTTGCATATCCCCGACGCCTTTGGCGAAAACTATTACCGGAACGCCGTTTGTCTCTAACCTGTCGCAAATATATTTCAGATACCTTAAAGAAAATTCCTCAAAATCCGACGGCGACAGATTTCCCGCCCAGGTGTCGAAAATCTGCACGGCGTCGCAGCCGGCGCGGATTTTCCGGTTGAGATATTCGACAACCGAATCGGCGAGCGTTTGCAGTAATTTATGCGCCGTTTCCGGTTCGCGGTAAATAAGACTTTTTATAATTTCAAAACTTTTCGAGCCTTTGCCCTCGACCATATACGTCGCTAGAGTCCACGGCGCGCCGGAAAAACCGATGAGCGGAACGCGCCCGTTTAATTTTTCCTTTGTCATTTTTATCGCCTGCATCACGTAATCGAGCCGTTCGACGACGTTTTCCGTTCGGAGCGAATCGATGTCCGCCGCGCTTCGCAAAGGTTTGTCGAAAACAGGTCCGCGCGATTCGACGATTTCCAAATCCATTCCCATCGCTTCGGGAATCACCAGAATATCGGAAAACAAAATCGCCGCGTCAACGCCGATAATATCAATCGGCTGAACGGTTACTTCGCTCGCCAATTCGGGCGTTTTGCAAAGCGTCAAAAAATCCGTTTTCTCACGAATAGCGCGATATTCCGGTAGATAACGTCCGGCTTGTCGCATAATCCAAATCGGCGTTCGTTCGGTTTTCTCGTTGCGACACGCTCTTAAAAATAAAAAATCTTTGTTCAAAATAAATGTTCCCGTATAATGTGTATGTGCCTGTTGAATGGAAGCAAGCGGGTCTGAACTTGTTCGGAAACGCCCTTCAATACCGTCAGCAGGCACTTTTTTGTATCTCTACGTTAAATAATTTACTAATTCCGACGCAAAATCTTTTGCAGTCGGTTTTGCGGCAACGAAATCGACGCGCAAATTGTTTTCTTTAACCCATCGCGCCGTTGTTTGACCGATTGCCGCGATTTTTACTTTATCCTGCTTAAAGTTTCCAAACTTTTTCAAAAATTCTTTTACCGCTGACGGGCTGAAAAAACAAACGGCATCGATTTTTCCGCGCTCGAACTTTTCTTTTATTTCAAGCAATTTCACTTTATCCATTTCAACTTCCGTCGTTTGATAGACAATCGTTTCAACGACTTCGGCGATTTTTTCGAGCTTTGCGGGAACGACGCGTAAACTGCGATTGCCGCACGGAAACAAAAATCGTTTGTTTTCCAATTCTTCTTTCGGAATCAATTTAAAAAGTTCTTCAGCGGTTGTCGCCCGTTCGCTGAAAAATGTTTCGTAACCGGATTTTTTTAATAAATCGCGGCTTCGTTTTCCCAAAACGTAAAACTTGCCGTTGAAATCTTTTCCCGTTTCGCTCAATTTCGCCGAAACTATTTCCGCCGCTTTTGAACTCGTAATAAATACACCGTCGAAAGTTTCGATTCGAGCGAGAAAATTTTCAAGTTCCGATAAATCAGCCAGCGGCTCGGTTTTAATCGTCGGGAAATTCGTAACCGAAAAACCCCGCTCAATTAAAATCGAGGTGAAAACGTCTTTTTCACGAATGACAAGAATTTCCGTCGGCATTTTCAAATAACCGTTTCGGACGTTTTTTCGACGACGTTTCTCGTAAATTCGAGCAGTCGATTCGCGCCTTTGGCAATCATTCGATTGCCTAATTCGCGTCCTAACTCGATTGCGTCGGCGCGGTTTCCGCGAATCGATTCGCGCAAAGCAATTTCGCCGTCGAGACTGCCTGTAAAACCCGACAGAAAAATTTCGTTTGCTTCTAAAACCGCAAAACCGCCAATCGGAACTTGACAGCCGCCTTCGAGCGAACGCAGAAAACTTCTTTCGGCGGTGATGCAATCCCAACTTTCTCTATTATTTACTGGCGCGAGCAATCGTTCAATTTCCGCGT
>JALZOE010000067.1 GCA_030857325.1 Acidobacteriota bacterium | reverse complement strand
TCAATCAGCAGTTTGAGCAGATGAAAACCATCTTTTCCAACCTGGCGGGCGTAATCTTCCCGAGCCGGATCGGTGCGCGGCATCCGGGATTGTTCGGCTCTGGTCGCGTAGCGTGTCAACCATTCGGGCAGAGCCGCTTTGGTTAGCCATTCCGGAGCCAAAGCGGCTACTTCATTCAAGGCGGCGCGCATCGTTTCCGTCACCAGTTCCAGCCGGTTCATAACTCGAATGGCTGCCAGGACATGCGTTGAATCGGTGCGCTGGTGACCTCGCACTTTGAGCAGCTTCTTTTCCCGAAACCGATCAAGCAGGCGTTCCAGCAGTAGGGTCGGCTGCTCACCGCCGACCAGTCGGGAGCGAAATCCGCTCAACACCGAATAATCAAAGCCGGAATCGGTTAGCTCCAAGCCAAGCAGATACTTCCAATCGATGCGTGAACGAACCGCTTCGGCCGCCTGGCGGTCGGATAAGTTCTCCAGAAACTGCATAATGGTGATCAAAGCCAGTCGCCAGGGAGTAAATGCCGGATGACCGCGACGCGAGAAAAGTTCAACAAAATCGGCATCTTCAAATAAGGTTCCAAATTCGTCGCGCATCGATAGATAAAGATTGCCTTTGGGAAAAGCGGCACGCGCAATCCGGGCAGTTTGATCAGGCACCGGTTCGATGATCGAAGGTGTTAAAGACATAATAAAACTCCTCCAAAAGTGATTGAAATAGTGTTATTATACTGAAAATACAGTGTCTTATGAATTGGGCAACAGTATCCGAGCGTTTTTGATACAACAGGTTTGATATTCAGTATTGTCCGAAAACTCTTTCCTTTATTTTTGGACACCGATATTTATTAATTTAATTGAAGCCTGTGCAAATTAAACTAGGTTATTTTTCAATAAGTTAGCATTTTCAAAAATTGCTTGAACATTTGTATTTACTCGTGAAAAACTAACTTTCTGCAACTTTATCTGCTTGAAACTAAGCTGACGCAATTTTAGAAGTTTTTCATATTTTCTAAAATACAAATCGTTAAGTTATTGAAAATAAAGATACTTTAATTTGCACAGGCTTCAATTATTTTACAACGAACCAAATAAATTTGCATTTCAAAGAGCGAAAAGTTTATGGCAACAAGAAAGCACCGAACGCTTGAGATGACGTGGGCAAAAACACACACAAGCTAACCTAGAAACAACGTCGCTGTTTTTGCCTCACGTCCATTGAATTGTTGTGTGGCGCGTTAAGATACCAAACGACTGTGTTGAATAAAAATTTTCCCTGTTCGGTATCTTCAAACATAGGCTTAATGCTTTCCGACAGCCATATCCTAGTTCTTTCAATTTTTTCCATCCCGCCTTCAACCGCAGCGATGACATTACTTTGCGTAACCAAATAATCTACTGTTTCTTCAAGCGAGAAGCTGACAATGTTTTTGTCCCACTCCTCTTTAACCAAACAGAAGCCGTGTGGATTCAAACTCTCCGGCGTAAATTCAATTTTATTTCTCGGCGGAATCGGATACCTTTCGAGATATTTTTCTTTATACCATCTGTAGAATTCGCTGTTTTCCGTCATTTGCCCCGAAAAATAATTATCGTAAGAAGTAAGCCAGCCGTTCGGACGTAAAACTCTGCTCGCTTCAGCAAGAAACTTATCTTTGTCGAGCCAATGAAAAACTTGGGAAAGCGTTATAATGTCAAACTCATTTTCCTCAAACGGGAGATTCTCAGCAGGAGCGACAAAATACTTAATTCCATTTTCTCTGGGAGCTAACGCAATCATTTCCGCCGAAGCATCCACACCTACAACATTTTCAGCTATTTCCTTTAAGGCAACGGTGGAAAGTCCCGTGCCACAGCCAACATCAAGAGCAGACGATAAAGGTTTGGTAAGCGAAAGAAATTCTTTGATGTGCTTGATTATCAAAGGATGAAAATAAGGTCGTCCTTTATTATATCGCTCTGCCGCAGATTTGGGACTAAAGTATTTCATCGTAATTTATGCGAAGCCACACAACGGCGGAGTTGACGTGGGCAAAAACACACGCAAGTTGACCTAGAAACAAAGTCGCTGTTTTTGCCTCACGTCCAATGACTTGTTCGGCATGTCATTATTTTTAACACGCTGCTTCTAAAGTAAGTCTCGTTAAGCTAAGGTCAATTGCTTACGCAGAATTTGGTCAACGACCTCTGGAACTGATTCGTGCAACGACTCGGCTTCCTGCCGCAATTTATGAAAAACATCTTCGGCAACTTGCACCTCGAAGACTCGATTTCTTATCTCGATTACGTCATCTACAGGCTCGAAGTATTCGGCATAATCGGTTGCGCTGTGAGTATCCCAAAATGCTCCGGCTTCTTCTTCAGTTGCGAACGAATCAGGCAAAGGGTCTTTTGTTTTATTTTTGCTTTCCATAGTATTTTCTTTCACCGTCGTCCATATCGCGGGCTGAGATGGGCAAGATTGCGCCTGTCAACTTGCGAATGTAAAAGACAACTAAATAGCGTCCGCCAGCAGTTTGACCAAACGCGGCATAAACATTTTCACCTTTGACGTTGCCTTTGCTGACTTTCCGAATGTGCGGCTCAGAGCAAAGAACGTCTTCCGCTTCTGTCACCGATACGCCGTGTTTTACCGCCAATTTCTCAACGAACTGGTCTTTCCAGATGATTTGGCTGATGACCATAGCCAATATATCACGAAATTAAACCTTGCCCGCACGATATGTCTATCGCAACACGAAACGCCGAACGACCGAATTGACGTGGAGCGAAACCAGCTACACGCAAATTTATATGAAAGAAGAAACGTCCATACAAAGTCGCTGTTTCGCCCTCACGTCCAATGATTTGTTCGACGTTGCGTTATTTTCACAGACCTGCTGGGTGACTCGAAAGCCAACCTTTGTATTTTGCCTTGAACTCATCGCGTTCTTCTGTGTCTTTCAAGATTACGTCAACACCGCCATCATACGGCGCAAAAATTCGCTCGCGTTCGCAACTGACAACAAAGAAATTTACAATCTTCCAATCGGCAACGCAAAACAAAACTTCGTCTAAAGAACCTTGTGTCAATTTGTGAGTTCCATAAAACAAACTCAAGTAAACAGTTTCTTCGTCCGGTTCTAATTCCTCTGGGTCAAAATCTTGCTTCGACAATTTGAGAAACTGTTGAAACTCAAAGTTGCTCAACGAGGGACATTCGGTTTCAAGCGACGGTGAAGATGAATAATTGCCAGAAACTAAAACGCACTCGCTATCTGTTCCGATAACGTCAAGCAAAACTGTGTTCTGCCGCGCCAACAATTCGGCAACTTCGGTTTCATCTTCGGCGTAGCGTTTCGATTCGGGCAAACTGTGAAACCGAAACCAACGGTCAGCCAAGCAATCGCGGAAAAGATGTGAAACCGGCAAGCACTCAGAAAAATGTTGTTGCCAAAAGCGGCGAAACTGATTTATGTCCAAAATCAAACAACCTCGATTTCAAAAGGAAAACGTCGAACGATTGAATTGACGTGGGGCGAAACCGCCAGCGACAACGTAAAATTTAACGGACGACGTTCATAACAAAGTCGCTGTTTCGCCCTCACGTCCAATGATTTGTTCGACAGCCCGTAGTAAACAAGCTCCATAGCGTTGATTGCAAGTTATAAGGCAAGTTATTGAAATTTCTTACCTACTCGCCGCATTGAGCTTTGTTGCTTGAATTATTGACCAAGAAAGAACAAAGTCTGGTTCTTCGTATTCTGATTGCATTGCCTGCGAATACTCTATCTGTCCAGTCGGAACAATTTCGTAAGCCTCAAGCGTGTATGTTTCGCCGCCTGAGCCGCCTTCACTTTTGTCAATGCGATAGCGAATTTCTCTTCCGGCTAACGACTTTGTTTGGAAAGATAAATCCTGCGGCGCGCCTGCGTTTTTTGTCAATGAAACGTAAACGGCTACAGGGCGGCGAACTCTTGAATTGCTGCCGCCTTCCGGTTCGATGACAAAGCCGTTATCGGTTTGCTGTGCCGTAACATTCGTTCGCCACGCATCTGCTGCAAAACGGACAGGACATCCGCACGATTCAGGATTTGCTCGGACATAAGGAAATTGCCACGACGATGATTTATCACGCACATTCTCTCCCAAAACAAACTCGGCGTCAAAAGCCCGCTCGATTATTCCTGATTATTAAAGCAGCCCGCGTTCTTTGACGCGCAGGTAAGTTTCGAGCAGGCGCGGCGCGAGCGAATTTGCCGTTACGTCCAAAGCTAAACCGCCGATTGTTTCTACCAATCTCAAAGCCGATTCGCGCTGGTGAATGATTTCTTCCGCCGCCGACTGCGTGAAAACGTCTTTTAATTCTCGCGGAATCTCGCTGACCGTCCGATTCAAATCGCGGTCGCCGATTGTTACGACGAGCGGCAAATGGCGCGGGCGCAGTAATTTAAGTGAATTTATCAATTCCTTCGAGCTTTCTTTGTCAACAAGATCGGTCAGAATCACGACGAAGGCGCGCTTTTTCGAGTTGGCGGCGACGAATTGAAAAGCGCGGGAATACGACGGTTCAATCAATTCCGGTTCGATATCGTATAAACTTTCCAAAACCGCGTCCGTGTGTTCGACTCCTTTTTTGGGCGGCAGAAACTTTTTCACTTTTCGTCCGAAAACAACCAAACCGCAGTTGTCGCCGCCGCGCGCCGCCGCCGACATTAAAGCCAGACTCGCGTGAATCGCCGTGTCGAACTTTGTTTCGTCGCCGATTCTGCCGGTCATCAGGCGTCCGGCGTCCAAAGCAATCAAAATCGTCTGGTCGCGCTCGATTTGATACTGGCGCGCGGTTAATTTATTTCTTCGCGCCGTCGCCGTCCACGAAATATGGCGAAGTTCGTCGCCGCGCACGTAGTCGCGCATCGATTCAAACTCGCGCCCTTCGCCGCGCCGGATTGCCTTTCTCTGCGCCGCCAGAACGGAATTTGCTCCCAACGCTTTTAGTTCAATTTCCCGCGCGCGCCGCATATTCGGGTAAACCTTAACCGTTTCGCTTTTGTTCAGATAATCCTGACACCAAACCAATCCGAGACGCGAGAAAAATCTCACGGCGGTTCTGCCGAATACGTATTTGCCGCGGCGCGGTGGATTTAAAGTGTATGAAAACTCCGCGTTTGTCCGCCCTTCGATTATAAATTTCGCCTCGCGCGTTTCGCTCAGTTTCATCTCCGGCGGAAACTCGTCTTTGATTTGCAGACGAAAAGTTTTCGCGCTCCCGTTTTCAATTTTTAAAGTAATTTTGTTGTGGTCGCCGATAGCAAATCGCTTATCGAACCGGCGTTCGATTGTCAGTTCTCCGGGCAGTCTGCGGCTGATGAAATAATCGATAAAGGCAAGAATGACGAGCAGAACGTCATAAACGAAAACCGCCGTCCGCAGTTCGGGCGCGTTCCACGACAAAGACAGCGGAACGAAACCAATCGCTAATAAAATAAAAAACCGGCGTGAGAAAACAAAGCGCATATAGTTAATCTGGAAATTCAAACCGCATAAATATATCGCCCGGCACCGGGAGCGCGGTCATCCTGCCCGCACACGTCGCTCTGAGAGCGGCGTAATTTAAGTTTATCTAAACACATCGTTTGATTAAAGTAGATTGTTCGAGCTTTGGCGCGCTCAATGCGGGCAGGATGACCGCGCTCCGACCGTTCGCTTTTTAATTTCATTATGGAAATTTCCATCTCGATTCGCATAAATTTATAATAGCAAGTTCCCGTTTTAATCTGCATTTTTCTGTGTTAATCTCTACCATTATTTTCAGCGAAATCATTCATTTTTTAATTATATGTCGGACATTTTAGGAAACCTGGAACGCACGCATACGGGCGGCGAACTGCGCGCGGCGAACGTCGGCGAAGCGGTTGTTTTAATGGGCTGGACGGCGAAAAAACGCGACTTCGGGATTTTTACGTTTATTGATTTGCGCGACCGCTACGGCATTACGCAAATCGTCGTCAGCGAGGAAGCGGCAAAAGAAGCGCACGCCAAAGCGAAGAATCTGCGCGGCGAATTTGTCATTGCCGTCAAAGGAGAGGTTGTCGCCAGAACGCCGGAAACAATTAACAAAAAGCTGCCGACCGGCGAAATTGAAGTTCAGGCAAGCGAGATTTTAATTTTGAACGACGCGAAAACTTTGCCGTTTGAATTAGAAGTCGTCGGTTCGCAAAATCTCGCGGCGGAAGATTTGCGATTAAAATATCGATATTTGGATTTGCGCCGCTCACAGCTACAGCAAAACTTGATGATGCGCGGGCGAGTTTTGACGAAAATCCGCGAAGTTATGAACGCGCAGGATTTTCTCGAAATCGAAACGCCGATTTTATTAAAATCGACGCCCGAAGGCGCGCGTGATTTTGTCGTACCGTCGCGTATTCACACCGGAAAATTCTTCGCGCTTCCGCAGTCGCCGCAGATTTTGAAACAGCTTTCGATGATTGCCGGATTCGATAAATACTTTCAAATCGCCCGCTGTTTCAGAGACGAAGATTTGCGGGCGGACAGACAGCCGGAATTTACGCAGCTCGACATTGAAATGAGTTTTGCCAATCAGGAAATGGTTTTCCGCACATTGGAAGGCGTGATGCGCGAAGTTTTTGCTCTTATCAATGCAGATTTTGAGACGCCTTTTCCGCGAATGACTTACGCGGATGCGATGCGCCGATTCGGTTCGGACAAACCGGATTTGCGTTTTGAAATGGAGTTGCAGGATTTGTCGGAAGATTTAAAGGATACGGATTTTGCGCCGTTTGCTTCTGTTCTGGAAAATAACGGTGCGATAAAATGCGTCGTCGCTCGCGGCAAAGCCGATTATTCGCGCAAACAATTGGACGAGCTGCAAGAGTTTGTAAAGCGTTACGGCGCGGGCGCGCTTGCGTGGATAAAAATCGGCGACGAAACGACATCTTCACTTTTAAAAGTTTTAGGAATCGAGAAAATCGAGCGATTGGCGCGAACTGCAAACGCCGAAACGGGCGACATCGTGCTAATTGTCGCGGGTAAAAAATCCGTCGTCGCGGCAAGTCTCGGCGCGCTCCGAATCGAGATTGCAAAACGCGAAAATCTGATTCCGAAAAACGTCTATAAACCGCTTTGGGTAACGGAATTTCCGATGTTTGAATATAACGAAGACACCGAAAATTACGACGCGATGCATCATCCGTTTACGTCTTTGATGGACGAAGACGTGCCGTTATTTAAGCGAGCAATCGAAGACGGCGAAAAAGATTTATTGGGGAAAATCCGCGCCCGCGCTTACGATATTGTCGTCAACGGCTACGAAATCGGCAGCGGCTCGATTCGCATACACCAGCGCGAAATTCAAAATCTGATTTTCAAAGCTCTCGGCTTAACGCCCGAAAAAGCCAGAGAGCGTTTCGGTTTTTTCCTCGAAGCGCTCGAATACGGCACGCCGCCGCACGGCGGATTCGCCGCCGGAATCGAGCGCGTCGTAATGATTTTGCAGGGAACGGACAACATCCGCGATGTCGTCGCCTTCCCGAAAACCGCCTCGGCGCAGGATTTAATGATGGACTCGCCCGGCATTGTGGACGACGCGCAGTTGGAGGAATTGGGAATAAAAATCACGGAAGAAAGTTAAAACAAAGTTATTTTATTTTCCCGTATTTCCGCAAAATCGTTATTGTCTTTTCAATCGGCAACGCTTCGACCGTCCGATTTTCGCGTCCCGTAACGGTCTTCGCGCGAAACAGCGAATTGTAAATCGCTTCTTCGGTCGCTTCAATCGTCGCCAAAAACAGCGGCGACATCGCATCGTTCGACAGTAATTTAACTTCGCGCGGAGCGCGGTTGTCGCCCGAAGATTTGACGCGGACTTCCGGCGCGGTCGAGAAAGCAATGGCGTAATCGCCGCTGCCGTTGGTTGCCGCCGCGCCGGTTCGAGCCAATCCCATCATCGAACGCGCCGCCATTCGTTTCAATTGCCGCGCATCAACGGGCGCGTCGGTCGCAATCACGATAATGATTGAGCCGTCCGCCAAATCGCCCGTGTCATTTTTGTTTTGCGAGACGTTCCGCTTTGGACTTTCGCCTTTTTCAACAACGTCTTTGAGATAATACTTGCCGAGTTCAACGCCGATTGGCGCGCCGTCAATCGTCAAAACGCCGCCGAAATTCGTCTGCACGAGAACGCCGACGGTGTAGCCGCCCAGAGACGCGGGCAGACGGCGCGAAGCCGTGCCGATTCCGCCTTTAAAGCCAAAAGCAATTGTTCCCGTTCCCGCGCCGATTGAGCCTTCTTCAACTTTTCCCGTTTGCGCCGTTTTGATTGCCGCAAAAACGTCTTCGCGCGTAATGTTTCGCCCGCGGATGTCATTTAAGAAACCGTCGTTGGTTTCGGCAACCAGCGGATTGATTGACTGCACGTTTTCATTGCCGGGCAGAGCGAGCAGATAATCAAGCAAAAAATCGCCGACTTTCGGCACGCTCAAAGTCGAAGTCAGCAAAATCGGCGTTTCGATTTCGCCGAGTTCATTAACCTGCGTCGAACCCATCAATTTGCCGAAACCGTTGCCGACAAACACCGCGCCCGGCACTTTTTCCTGAAAAAGATTTCCGCTGTGCGGCAGAATCGCGGTTACGCCCGTTCGCACATTTGCCCCTCGAATAATCGTCGAATGTCCGACGCGCACACCCGGCACGTCGGTTATCGCGTTTAACTCGCCAACCGGCAAAATGCCGATTTTCAGTCCTGTCTCGCGGGCGCGCGGTCTGTCGTTTTTCGGCATATTTGATTGAGCGAAAGATTCTGCGATTATTAGAAGAACAAGAATTGGAGCAAAAACTTTTCGCATAATTGAAAATGATACATTCACAAATCTATTTTAACTTTAGTTTGGGATATGAGAAAATCCGCGATGTCGTCGCCTTCCCGAAAACCGCGTCGGCGCAGGATTTGATGATGGACTCGCCCGGTATTGTGGACGATTCGCAGTTGAAGGAATTGGGAATAAAATTGTGGAATGAAAATCAGCCGCACATTCGTAGCACTTATTTTTGCCGCTTTAATCCTTTTTGCAGGCGCGTTTTATTCGGCTAAGACAGCGCAGCAAATTAAAGATGATGAAGATATAAAGTGTAGGGA
>JALZOE010000442.1 GCA_030857325.1 Acidobacteriota bacterium | reverse complement strand
GGCAATACGGCGCGGAACACGTCAAAAGCGGCAAGCCGATTGTTTACACGTCCGCCGATTCGGTGTTTCAAATCGCCGCGCACGAAGACGTTATTCCGATTGAACGGCAATACGAGATTTGCCGAACAGCGCGCCGGATTTTAAGCGGCGAAGATGAAGTCGGGCGCGTAATAGCGCGTCCGTTCATCGGTGACGCGGCAAGCGGTTTTACGCGCACCGGAAACCGGCACGATTACGCCGTCGCGCCGCCGCACCATAATTTACTGCCGCTTTTGCAGCGGAAAAATCTCGATGTCGTCTGCGTCGGCAAAGTCGCGTCCGTTTATGACGGTTTGGGCGTAACCGAAGATTTGCCCGCGAAAAACAACGAGCAATCAATTAACCAGACAATCAATGCTCTGAATAAAAATTCACGCGGTTTGATTTTCTCGAATCTGGTCGATTTCGATATGCTTTACGGTCATCGCCGCGACGTTGAAGGCTACGCCCGCGCGCTCGAATATTTCGACGAACGCCTGCCGGAAATTCTAAGCGCGCTCGATGCGAACGACTTGCTGATAATCACCGCCGACCACGGCAACGACCCGGCTTTTCGCGGTTCAGACCACACGCGTGAATACACGCCGCTGCTGGCATATAGCCGGAACGGAAAACAGGGCGTAAATCTCGGCGCGCGCGCGAGTCTGTCGGACATCGGGCAAACCGTCGCGGAGAATTTCGGTTTGGAATTAAAAGACGGAACGAGTTTTCTGGATAAAGTGGTTTAATATGACTTTACCGGGAGCGCGGACATCCTGTCCGCTTTTGAACGCTTTTGGCGCTCAGTGCGGGCAAGATGCCCGCGCTCCGACTTCAAGACTTTTAAATTTTAGTGCGGTCAATTTGTCGGTGGTTATCGCAAAATAGAAAAGAGGCACTGTTAATGCCTCTTTCTTTAGTATTATGTATTCAAAAAAGATTAGGTGACGGCACCCGCTCCGATTTGAAATTTTGGTTGTTTATTTATCATAAATTACCACCCCCTGAAAATAACTATAAAAGCCCGCCGGGGAAATAGCAACTGTTTTTTTTGAATTATATTTCTGTGTCTTCGCTCAAGCGCCGAAAGTGAATATTCTTTCCACGGCTTTCTATAAAAATTTCGCGCCGCGATTAAAAAATGATATAAATTTCCTAAACGACGATTGAGCGCAAAGCGAATATTCCGGCAAAAACGTTAAACTCTGCGAGAAAATATGAAGCGATTGAAAACGATTAACGCATTTTTCTGTCTTTTGACGATTATAATCGGCACGTTCGCGCCCGCGAGCGGGCAGACGATTGATAATTTGAACGATTACAACGAACCGCCGAGCCGTCTGCGCGGCGCGGTTGAAAAATATTCGGAAGATTACGGCAGTATCAACCGTTTTTATACTTCGCCGACTTCGGCAAATCGAGCGGCGCGCCTGCAGGCGTTTTATGCCGAATGGCTGTCGATGCTAAAGGGTCAAAATTTCGACGCGCTTAACCGCGACGAAGCGATTGATTATCTGCTATTCAAAAATTATCTCGAACACGAACGCCGCGAAACGAATCGTTTTACCGGACAACTCGAAGAAATGTCCGCCGTTCTTCCGTTCGCCGGAACAATCAGCGATTTGGAAGATTCGCGGCGGAAACTCGAAACGATTGACCAGGCAAAAACCGCCGCGCTTCTCAACGACCTCAATAAACAAATCGTCGCCGCGCAGAAAAATATTGAAGAAAACCGCATCGCCAAACCGAAAAAAACCGTTGCCAATCGCGCCGCCCGGACAGTCGGGCAACTGCGCGCGACTTTGCGAAACTGGCAGACTTTTTATAACGGCTACGACCCGCTGTTTACGTGGTGGAACGCCGAGCCTTATAAAGCGGTTGACCAATCTCTGCAAAGCTATCAAACGTTTTTGCTCGATAAACTCGTCGGCATCAAACCGGACGACAAAACGACAATCATCGGCGACCCGATTGGGCGCGAGGCGCTCTTGCAGGAACTCGAATACGAGATGATTCCATACACGCCCGAAGAACTAATCGAGATTGCCGATAAGGAATTTGCGTGGTGCGAGGCGGAAATGAAAAAGGCTTCGCGCGCGCTCGGCTACGGCGACGATTGGAAAAAAGCGCTCGAAGCGGTCAAGCAAAAATACGTCGAGCCGGGCAAACAAGCCGAATTGATTCGCAACCAGGCGTTTGAAGCGATTGAATTTGTCGAGAAAAACAATCTCGTTACCGTTCCCGCCTTGGCGCGTCAATCGTGGCGAATGGAGATGATGACGCCCGAACGCCAGCTTGTCAGCCCGTTTTTCCTCGGCGGCGAAACGATTCTGGTTTCGTATCCGACAAGCGCGATGACGCACGAGCAGAAAATGATGAGTATGCGCGGCAACAATCCGCATTTCGCCCGCGCCGTTACTCATCACGAACTGATTCCCGGTCATTACCTGCAACGATTTATGACGGCGCGTTATCGCCCGTATCGGCAGATTTTCTACACGCCGTTCTGGATGGAAGGCTGGGCTTTATACTGGGAATTTCTGCTGTGGGACAAAGGCTTTCACAAAACGCCGGAAGATAAAATCGGCGCGCTTTTCTGGCGAATGCACCGCAGCGCCCGGATAATTTTTTCACTGAATTTTCATCTCGAAAAAATGTCGCCGACCGAAGCGGTCGATTTTCTTGTCAACCGCGTCGGACACGAGCGCGACAACGCGACCGCCGAAGTGCGCCGCTCGTTTGCCGGCGATTACGGTCCGCTTTACCAAGTCGCATATATGATGGGCGGTTTGCAGTTTTACAATCTGCGCCGCGAGCTTGTCGATTCAAAAAAGATGACTGACAAAGATTTTCACGACGCGATTTTGAAGGAAGGCGCGATTCCGGTCGAAATGGTCAGAGCAATTTTAACGAAACAGAAACTAAATCGTGATTTCAAACCGAACTGGAGATTTTACGGCGGTCTGCCGAAGTAAAAGTAAAAATATATTGAAAGACACCGGGAGCGCGGGCATCCTGCCCGCAAACGGCGCGAAAGCGGCGTCGAAAGGTTTATCTAAACACGACGTTTAATTATAAGATTTTTCGCGCTTAGACGCTCAATGCGAACAGGATACCCGCGC
>JALZOE010000441.1 GCA_030857325.1 Acidobacteriota bacterium | reverse complement strand
AAAACCGAGCCGATAACAGCAGCGTCTTCACACAAAACAAACGGGCGCGGTGCGAGCGGATAAACCGGATGAATGTTTTCGAGAATGCGAAATTCCCGCGCCATATCGTGCGCTTTCGGCGGAACATGTCCGAACGGCGGACGACGCAAAACAAATTCCTGACTTCCGAAATGCAAAAGGTAAGTCAGATTCGAGTGTCCGCCGGGAAACTGCTCGACTTCCATTTTTGCGGAAACATCGAATTCATCTGCAAACTTTTCCTTCAGATTTTCGCGCAGGTAGCTTTCGAGATTTTTCCAATCGAGATTTTCGCTCGCCCGGACGGGTTTTGTATCAATCAAATGAATCATTTTTCACGCAATAAAATCTTTTCTAAACAATCGTCATTCCGCCGTCAACGACGATAATCTGTCCCGTAATATAATTCGACGCATCGCTTGCCAAAAAAACCGCCACGCCTTTCAGTTCTCCTTCATCGCCGACGCGCGGAATCGGGTTGCGCTCTTTGATTGACGACTCGACTTGTTCAATCGAAGCGTCGGCGAGTCTGGAATGAAAAAATCCGGGCGCAATCGCGTTGACGCGAATTCCGAAATTTCCCCACGAAGCGGCGAGTTCGCGCGTCAAACCGAACAGTCCGGCTTTGCTCGCGGCGTAACCGGCGTAATGCGGACCGTGCGTCGAAGAGCGCAAACCCGACACGGACGAAACATTGATGATGCGTCCGTATTCACGTTTTAACATCTCACATCCGGCAATCTGCGCAAACAAAAATGCGCCCGTCAAATTAACGTCCAAAACCTTTTGCCATTTCTCAAGCGGCATTTTTTCCGGTCGCTCGCCCCAAGAAATTCCGGCGTTGTTGATTAAAATATCAACCGCGCCGAAAGTTTCGATGGTTTTATCAACGACGGCTTGCACTTGTTCGGGATTTGAAACGTCGCACAATTGGCTTTCGACATTAAAACTACGTTCGCGGAATTCTTCAACTGTCGGCGCGAGCCATTCTTCGCGTCTGGCGCAAAGCATCAAATTCGCGCCTGCTTCGGCTAAACCTTCCGCCATTTCCTTGCCAAGCCCGCGCGAGCCGCCCGTTACGATTGCCGTTTTGCCCGATAAATCGAATAATTCTATGATATTTTTTGCCATAAATTTATGAAGGATGAGGGATGAAGGATGAATCAAGAAATCTCTTATATTCATCCTTCATCCCTCATCCTTCATTCTTTCCTGAATTTTCTCTCATCCAGCTTTGCAGTTTCTCCATATCCTTTGTTACGGTGCGCGAAGCGGCGAATAAAACCAGCGCGAGCAGCACGGCGAGAATCGGTGTGATATACATCGCCGAATGCAGACCGGCGGCGCGAAACGGTTCGAGCGCGGCTTGTGCCGAATCACTTACGCCTGCCGCCGTAGCCGCTTGTTTGGTGAAAAAGTCACTCAAAAGTCCGGTTACATAAGGTCCGAACGACGCGCCCAACACATACATCGCAAAAAAATAAACCGCCATCGCCGTGCCGCGCAAGCCCGGTTCAGTTACGTCTTGAATCGTCGAATAAACAATCGAGTAATAAAAATACATCAACGCGCAGGCAAAGCCCATCATAATTAAAAATCCGGCAATGTTTCCGCCCGGCATATTGAGCGCGAAAAAGAGAAGCGGCACGGCAAAAAGGATTGCAAAAGTCGCTACGAGCAATTTTCCATCAGTTCGTTTTTTCATCGCCGCGTCGCCGATAAATCCGCCGATAAGCAGTCCGGGCGCGCCCATCACGCCGTAAACAATCATCGAAACGAAATTCGCGGTTTGAATATCTACTTTGTGATAACGCATCAAGAAAGGCGTAATAAACGCGCCGATGGCATACATATTAAAATTATGAATCGCGCCGGAAATTATCAGCCAACGCATCGTCGGCGAAGCGAGAATCAGACGATACGGCGAACCCGCGCGTTTTTGTTCGCCGATGTCGTGCCTTTCGGCTGCTCCGCGCAACGGTTCTTTAATGAATAAAACAGCGACGGCGCATAAAAGTCCAGGAATTCCCGCCACTAAAAACGCCGCCCGCCAGCCGTAAGTTTTGGCAATCGTGCCGCTGACGGCAAAGCTCAAAGCCACGCCGACGGGAAGTCCGAGCATAAAAATCGAAAGTGCTTTAGCGCGGCGTTCCGGCGGAAATAAATCGCCGATTAGAGAGGTTGCGGCTGGAGCGCACGATGCTTCGCCGACACCGACACCGAGTCGCAACCAGAAAATCTGCCAGAAACTTTGCGCCAAGCCCGAACCGACCGTCATCAAACTCCAAAAGAAAACTCCTGCGGAAAGAATATTTTTGCGCCCGATTCTGTCTGCCAGCCGTCCGAAAGGCACGCCGACAAAAGCGTAAAGCAAAGTAAAAGCCGTGCCGAGCAAACCAAGCGAGGCATCGCTCAACATAAATTCCTTTCGCACTTGCTCGCCGACCGCGCCCAATATCTGACGGTCAAAAAAATTTATCGCGTTAATGGCAAACAAAACCCACAACGCGAACCACGCACCGTTTTTTTTATTCATTATTAAACTGTATTATAAGTAAGCCGGAGCAACGTCAATTTCCTTTCATAAAGTTCCGATGTATTACCTGCACATCTACACAGTTGGTTCTAACCTGTTACTTCTTTTCGTAAATAATCTTGCCGTTGAAAATCGTATAAACCGGCTCGGTCGTCAAAATCTCTTTCGGCTCAATCGTCAGCAAATCCTTCGACTGCACAACCAAATCCGCTAGCATTCCAGCCTTTATTTCGCCTTTGACGTTTTCCGCAAACTCCGCGTAAGCCGCTTCAAAAGTATGACAGCGAATCGCTTTAGCAATTGTCAATTTCTCCTGCGGTTGCCAACCGCCGACGGGAATTCCTTCCGCGTCCTGGCGCGAAACGGCGGCGTAAAGCGTGTTGTAAGGATTGATTGATTCGACCGGAAAATCCGTCCCGAACGGAACGTGAACATTATAAGACTGCATCAAATGCCACGCATACGCGCCCAAAACCCGATATTCGCCCAACCTTTCGCCCGCCCAACGCTTATCTGAAATCGCGTGTGAAGGCTGCATCGAAGCGATAACGCCGAGTTCTTCAAAACGCTTGAAATCAGACGGAGAAATAACTTG
>JALZOE010000066.1 GCA_030857325.1 Acidobacteriota bacterium | reverse complement strand
CCAAACCGAATCAGGATATGCGTTTCGATGTGCCGGTCGTCGGCGTGCCGACAATTGAAACAATGATTCAGGCGGGCGCGACGTGTCTCTGTCTGACCGCCGGAAAAACTTTAATTTTCGATAAAGAAGAAATGATTCGGCTCGCCGATAAACATAAAATCTCGATTGTCGTCGTCGAAAGCGAAACAATTTCCGCGCCGCTTCCGTAAAAATAATGACAAATTAACCACATAGGCATATAGAAAACATAGAAATAAAAACAGAAAACAAAAAATTTAGAAAATATCGATTCTTTAATTTTTCATATTTCATTTCCTTTGTTTTCTATGTTTTCCGTGTTTCTGTATGGTAAAAATACTCGGAGAAAAAATGAAAAAAAAATTACTTGCACTATTTTTGTTCGTCGCTTTAATCGCGCCGTCGGCGACTTTGGCGCAAACGGCGACGCGGGCGAAATCGCCCGCCCGACGCGCGGCGGAGAATATTACCGCCAAACAGATGTCGGATTATCTGCATTTTATCGCGTCGGACGAAATGGAAGGACGCGACACGCCTTCGCGCGGGCTGGACACGACGGCGAAATTTATCGCGATGATGCTCTCGCGCTGGGGTCTTAAACCGGCGGGCGACGACGGCACTTACTTTCAAAAAATTGCTCTGCGGCGCGATGTCGTTGACGGGCAAAATACTTCTGTCGAAATCGGTGGGCAGAAATTCGCTTACGGCGAAGATTTTATGCGCGTTTCGGGAACGGACGCGGGGGCTATTTCCGCTTCGGTCGTGTATGCCGGAAACGGCTGGATGATTAAATCGAAAAATCTGAATCCGTATCAGGGCATAGACGTTAAAGGAAAATACATCGCCGTATTGAGCGAAGGCGAAATAACTTCTCCGCAAAGGCTCGTTCCGCTTCCCGCAGGTTTAACGAACGCCGATTTGCAAGGGCAGCGCGGAGTCGATTGGGCGGACGCCGCAACGTATGCCCGGCAAAACGGCGCGAAAGGCGTAATTATTTTACCGTCGAAATTCTTACAGTCCAATTGGGGAAGCGTCCGCCAGCTTTTCGGACGCAGCCGGATGTATGTCGAAAAATTCGCGCAGTCTTTGACGCTCGGCGCTTCTGCTCCGTCGGTTTTTCTGGCGTCGCCGAAAGTCGCCGAAGCTCTGTTTAACGCCGAACCAATCAATCCTTTGACCGGCGCGACGACGACGACTTCTGATTTAAGCGCGAATAAAAAAATCAATTTCGACATTAAGCTCAAGCCGGAAATCGCGATGACGCAGAACGTCGTCGCAGTCTGGGAAGGCTCGGACCCGATTTTGAAAAACGAAATGGTAGCAATCGGCGCGCATTACGACCACGTCGGAATGAATCCGAACGCGCCGGGACCCGATAAAATCTGGAACGGCGCGGACGACGACGGTTCAGGCACGACCGGCGTTTTAGCGATTGCCGAAGCTCTGTCGAAGTCGGCGAAACGCCCGAAGCGTTCGATTCTGTTCGTCTGGCACACGGGCGAGGAAAAAGGTTTGTGGGGCAGCGAATATTTTACTAAATTTCCGACCGTCGATTTAAAGAACGTCGTCGCACAGCTTAATATCGATATGATTGGGCGCAGCAAAAAGACGAGCGACGCGAATCCGAAAAACAAGGATTTGTCGGGCGAGAATGAAATTTATGTTATCGGTTCGGAAATGATGAGTTCAAAGCTCGGCGAAGTAACGAAATCGATTAACAATTCGTATTTGAAAATGAACTATGATTTTCGCTACGACGACCCGAAAGACCCGAATCGTTTCTTTTTCCGTTCTGACCATTTTAATTACGCGGTCAACGGGATTCCGGTTGCTTTCTGGTTCGACGGCGTTCACGAAGATTATCATCAGCCGGGCGATTCGGCGGACAAGATTGATTACAACAAAATGCAGATGGTTACGCGAACAATCTTTTTAACGATGTGGGAGCTGGCGGATTTAAGGGAACGTCCCGCGGTCGATAAACAACTGCCGCCGGAATTGATGCGGAGATAGATTTCAGGCGTCAGGTGTTGGAAAATAAATCTCTAAAAGCTGTTTGAAAAGTAGGAAATAGAACGCGGACAAACGCGGACTTGGCGGAGACATTCAAAGCGGGCGGCATTTTTATTTTTTTTGCGAAATTTGTTTTGTTTGGTGTTCGACAATACCGACTGGCGATGCGGCGGCGTGATAGGTTCTATATGTTCGAGTAATCGGCAGGGAAAGCTAGTGGAGTAGCCGACTTTTGAAGATTGGAGAACCTAACACAACGGACTCTGCCGATTACCCGAATGTTTCGCTTAATTTTTAATCCCCGACTCGCTTTATCTTTCCGTTTTTCGCGACGGAACTCCAAAAATATTCCAACATCGGATTTTTAAGGTGAAATTTCATTTCACGTCGAATCACGGTTTAATATCGCTGTTCGGCTTGTGCCTTTTCGCGGTTATTTTCTGATGTCGCCGGGCGTGTTCCTCTAGTTCGCGCAGTCTTCGGCGTTCTTCTGTCGAAGGCGGCGGCGTACCGCGTTCGCCCCAGTAATATCTGACGACCATCGAGCCGAGCGTGAGAATGCCGACAAGAGTCAGAGCGGCGACTATCAAAATCATCCAAATATAGTTACGCATAATTTTAGATTGGCAAACGTTTATTAAACAACGATGCGTCTTTTCAAGTATAAACTTAAGAAAAAGTTATACAAAACAATCATCATCAATCGAGTCGGCGCGCGATAATTCGTTCGTCGCAAAAAGAAAAGGATTAGTCGATTAAACTAATCCTTTTCTTTTTAACTGAAAGAGTTACTATTATTCAACGAAATCGACATCGACCTGATTGGGAATAATTCCTTTCTCGAAACCTTCCTTGAGCAGCAGGCTAACCGCTTCGCGCCCGCGGTCGCCGTAGTCGAGCGTTAAATCGTTGACCCACATCGCGACGAAGCGGTCGACTAATTCCGGCCGCATATCGCGGGCGAACTGCATCGCGTAGGCGAGCGCGTCTTCGCGGTGGTCGAGCGAATATTTGATGCTTTGGTGCAGATGTTTTGAAACTTCGCGCATCAACTCGTCGCCGAGCGAGCGTTTGACGACGTTTCCGCCCATCGGCAGCGGCAAACCTGTTTTCTCAAACCACCATTCGCCCAAATCCAAGACTTTATCGAGTCCGACCTGTTTATAAAAAAGCTGTCCTTCGTGAATCAAAAGACCGGCATCGAATTTACCCCGTTTTACTTCGTCGATAATTTGGTCGAACGGCACGACCGTGTATTCAAAATCCTGACTGTAAATTCTTAAAGCCAGAAAAGCGCTTGTCATTTCGCCGGGAATGGCGATTTTCATTTTGCCGATGTCGTTCGGCGAGCGCGTTTCTTTGGAAACCAGAATGGGTCCGTATTTATCGCCGATGCTCGCGCCGTGCGGCAGCAGAATGTATTTGTCGGCGACGTAAGCGTAAGCGTGAAAGCTGATTGCCGTTACGTCGAACGTGCCGTTTTTCGCGTCTTCGTTCAAGGTCTGAATGTCTTTTAAGGTGTGTTCAAATTTTAAGTTCGGCGTTTCCAGCTTGTTGGTCGCCAAGCCGTAAAACATAAAGGCGTCGTCCGAATCGGGCGAATGCGCGACGGTTATAACTCTTTTATCGGTTGTTGCTGCCATAAATAAAAAAAATCAAATTCGGGAAAATCAAATCTGCGCGTAGTAGATGTTCGTGGTGTATAAGATTTCTATTCTACTGTCTTTCTCGTAATCTGCAAACAGGCGTTCGAGTTCGACAATCATCGACTCGAAATTTTCGTCGCCGCTCATCGGCATATACGAAGAAGACAACATTCTGCCTTTTAAGCCCGCCGAATCAAGGCTTTGAACGTTCAAAAAAGATTCCTGCCGAAAATCGGTTTTGAAAAAATTCCGCAAAGTTTCGTCCGCGATATTATCGTGTCTGGTTTGCTCGTAATCGCTGCCGAATTTTATCAAAAGCCGTTCGTAACCGCGCAGAAAATCGGTCGAATCGAGCTGCCGTTCGTTCCATAAAAGCGCGATAAATCCTTTGTCTTTGAGAATCCTTTTAAATTCGGCGCGCGATTTTTCCTGATTGAACCAGTGAAAGGCTTGCGCGGCAACGACGAAATCGACGCTTCCGTTCTCAAGCGTCGTGTTTTCGGCGGTTCCGTTGACGCTCTGAAAATCGGGAAAATCCTTCAGAAAATTTTGCGCCGCCGTCCGCATCGCCTCGTTCGGCTCGACGCCGAAAACCGGATTGCCGTTTTCAAGAAAAACTCCGGCGGAAATGCCCGTTCCCGAACCGATGTCGGCGATGACGGAAGTTTTTTGCAGGTTCATTTCATCCTGAAACGTCTGCAAAACTTCCGTCGGATAACCCGGACGATATTTAACGTAATTTTCGACGCGGTTTGAAAATCTTTCGACAGTATTTGACATATAAATCGGTGTAAAAGTGAGATGCAAAAAAACTTACCTGCTTTTCAATGGGAACACCGGGAGCGCGGGCATCCTGCCCGCAAACGTCGCTTCAAAGCGGCGTAGAAAATCGACGTTTCATTAAACTGGAATTTTCGCGCTCGCGGCGCTCACTGCGGGCAGGATGCCCGCGCTCCCGCCGTGATGTTTCGTATTATTCAGCTTTCCTTGACTTCATCGCCTGTCCATTGCGTTTTTCTCTGATGCGGAATGTCGAATTGGTCTAATATTCGGAAACACAAATGGTCAACCAGTTCTTCAATCGTCTTCGGGCGATGATAAAAGCCCGGACTGGCGGGCATAATGCGCGCTCCGGCATCGGATAATTTCAGCATATTTTCCAGATGAATCCGGTTATACGGCGTTTCGCGCGGGACGAGAACGAGTTTTCTGCCTTCCTTTAATGTTACGTCCGCCGCGCGGTGAATTAAATTCGCGCCCGCGCCCGAAGCGATTGCGCCTAAAGTTCCCATCGAACACGGAACGATTATCATTCCCGCCTGTTTGTTCGAGCCGGAAGAAGGTTTTGCCGCCAGATTGTCGAGCCGCCAAAAGCGTATCAACTTTGAATCTTTGGCAAGTCCGAGCCACTCGTTGATTCGCTCGGCGGTCGGTTCACGCAGGTTGACGTTCATCTCGACCTGCGCGACGGTGGCGGACGTTCCCGACATTATTAAATTTATCGTCTCAATCGCGCCGCTTGCCGCCAGAAGCTGTAAAGTCCGGTAAGCGTAAACTGTTCCCGATGCGCCGGTTACGGCGAGCGTCAATTCCATAAAATCAACTCTAGCATTTTTGCGAAATATTCGGCTAATCCGGCAATTTAAATTCGGTCAACCGCATTAAAACAGTGCGAATAAAAACGGCGGACGCTTAATTTTTGAACGATTAGTGAATCCTTCGCGGTTTTTTTATTATAATCGGCGTTTGATTGCAAATTACCCGAACGTATAAAGTTGATTTTATGAAAACAAGCGAGATTGAAGCGATTCTAACATCTTTGTCAAACGGCGAGATAACAACTACTCAAGCAACCGAAACGATTAAAAACCTATCTTATGAGGACATCGGATTTGCGCGGATTGACCACGCGCGCGCCGAGCGGCAGGGTTTCCCAGAAGTAATTTTCGGCGCCGGAAAAACGCGAAGCCAGATTGTCGGAATCTTTGAAAAGCTAATCGTCCGCTCGCCGAATGTTTTGATTACGCGCGCCGACGCCGGAGTTTTCGGCGATATTCGCAATGTTCTGACCGAATCGGAATGGCACGAATCGGCGAATTTAATTCGGGTGTGGCGCGATAAAACCGAACTCGGTGCGGGCGAAATTGCGATTGTTACGGCAGGCACGAGCGATATTCCGGTCGCCGAAGAAGCCGCGCTCGTGGCGGAAACGATGGGCAATCGCGTAACGCGAATCTGGGACGCGGGCGTGGCGGGCATTCACCGGATTTTAGCCGAAAGAGAAGTTTTGCAGAACGCGCGCGTCGTCGTCGTGGTTGCGGGAATGGAAGGCGCGCTGCCGTCGGTCGTCGGCGGTCTTGTTAAAGTTCCGGTTATCGCCGTTCCGACCAGCGTCGGTTACGGCGCGTCGTTCGGCGGTTTAGCCGCGCTGCTCGGAATGCTCAATTCCTGCGCGTCGAATGTAACGGTCGTCAATATCGATAACGGTTTCGGCGCGGGCTTTACGGCGAGTTTAATAAATCGGCGTCGGCAAAACGAGTAAAATTTACGCCGATTCGGTCGGTTATATTTTTTAAAATGTTAAAATCAAAAATTTTATTTTCAATTCATTTCGCACTTTTTTTATTTGTTTTTTCCGCTGCGGGTATAAACGCTCAGGCGACGGGTAAAAATCCGGTCATCATTGTTCCGGGCGTCCAAGGCTCGACGCTTGTCAATCCGAAAACCGGCAAAAACGTCTGGTTCGACGTTAAGCGCGACAAAGACGACGATTTGCGCCTGCCGATGACTTCGGCGAGTCTGACGCGCAACCGTGACAGTCTCGTCGCTACAGACATCATCCGCGAAGTTAAACTGCCGGGATTTCTGCCCAGTATCGAAGTTTATCAAGGTCTTATCGATTCGCTCAAAGAGCGCGGTTATACCGAAGCGGATTGGAATAAACCGCAGGCGACCGATGTTTTTTACGTTTTCCCGTATGACTGGCGGCGCGATAACGTCGAAACGGCGCGGCTTTTTATCCAAAAAATCGAAGCGGTCAAACGCGGGGTCAAGCGTCCCGGTTTGAAGTTCGATATTATCGCGCATTCGATGGGCGGACTCGTGGCGCGTTACGCGGCGATGTATGGCGCGGCTGATTTGCCGCCCGAAGGCAGAAAGCCCGTTCCGACCTGGGCGGGCGCGAAACACATTAACAAACTGCTGATGTTCGGCACGCCGAACGAAGGTTCGGTTGACGCTTTCGACGCGGTTCTTAACGGTTCGACGGTTGTCAGCAATAGAAACCTGCCGTTTATCGACGATTTGCGACCGGAAGACGTTTTAACCACTCCGGCGTCGTTTCAATTGATGCAGCACCAATTGACGGCGCGTTTTCTGAACGAAAATTTAAAGCCGATAAAAGTCGATTTGTACGACCCGAAAACCTGGAACAAATACGGCTGGGGCGCGATTAACGACCCGAAGTTTTTAAGTAAACTAAAGGACGCGCCGCGTCTCGCGCTGCAAAATAAGGAAATCAAACCGACTAAGTTAAGTAAAGACGCCAATTACGACGACCGGATTCTCGCCCAAACCACATCCGCGCAGGTGCGAGCTTATTTCGCGTCGGTTTTGAGCCGGACAAAGCGTTTTCATCTGGCGCTCGACGCGCCGACGCGCAAATCGCCGATTCTGCTTTACGCCTACGGCGGTAACTGTCTGCCGACGCTCGACGCGGTTGTGCTGTTGCTTGACGATAAAAAAGAGCGCTGGATAACCATCACTGACGCGCGCGACATTAAAACCGGCGACGGACGCGAAATCAAAAAGGACGCAGTAAAAGATGTGATGTTCGCGCTCGGCGACGGACGAGTTACCAGACGGTCGCTGCTTGCCGAAAGTGAAGCCTCAAAAGGCGGCACACAGCAAATGGTTACCATTTTCCCGGTGAAATCTTCGGTTTTCGGCTGCGGTCTGCACACGAGCCTGTTTCTCGAAAAAACAATTCAGGACAGCTTTCTGAGCGCCTTAGTCGTCGAAGAAACGGGGCAGCCTTAAATAAGTGATAAGTGATAAGCGGTAGGTAAGGAATTTGCTTTTACCTATCGCTTATCACCTATCACTTATTTAAGGGTTGATTAAAACGAAAAGCCGGTCAGCCCAGTCGGATTTCGAGTTTTTTAAGATTTCGTATTGAATCACGGCTGAATCGCGGTCGCCTTTCTTTACATATGCTCGTCCGAGATTGAAACGCGCCTTGTCGAAATCGGGATTGAAGTTGACCGCGTTGTTAAACGCTTCGACGCTCTGGTCGGTTTCGCCCGATTCAAAATAACTTTCGCCGAGATAGTTGTAGGTTTTCGCGTCGGTTTTATAAATTTTTAACTGCTCGAACGAAGCAAGTGCGTCCTTAAAACGTTTTTGTTTGAAGTAAGCCAAACCGAGTTGTTCGATAGCGCCGGCGTGGTCGGGTTTAAGGGCGACGGCGCGTTTATACGCGAGAATTTCTTCGTCCGAGCGGTTTAACTTATTTAAGGTTAAACCGAGCGAATACTGAATATCGGCGCTGTATTGATTGAGCCTCGCCGCTTGCCGGTAAGCGTCGGCGGCTTCCTTGAATTGTCCGAGCGCAAAGCTCGACGCGCCGATGTTGATAAAAGTTTCCGCCCATTCGGGACGCAGCCGCGCCGCTTGTCTCGAAGCCTTGAGCGCGTCCGCGTGTCTTCCCAAAATTCCGTAGCAAAATCCGGCTTGATACCAGCTTTCGGCGTAATTCGGGTCAATCTCGACCGCTTTTTCAAAAAAGACGAGCGCGCGCGCGTAATCGTCGCGCGACAAAATGCCTAAACCCTGCGAATACAAACTTTCCGCCATCGCGCGCTTGTTTTTCTGCGTTTCGGCATGCAGAGAAGAAAAGGTTTGCAGCGCGCCGATTTTCAGCCCGAAAATTCTTTCCGACGGCACGGCGAAATTCAAACTCTGACCTTCCGCCGCCTGCAAAGTCGCCACGCCGATAACCTGCCCGCGCATATTGACGACGGGCGAGCCGCTTGAGCCAGGCGAAATCGGCGCGGTTATTTGAATGATTTTCCCGTAACCGGCGATTTCGCGGACGGCGGAAACGATGCCGTTTGAAACCGAGCCTTCCAGACCGTACGGATTGCCGACGACGACAATCGACTCGCCTTCCTGCGGCGTCGCCTGAACAATCTGTAAAGGCGCGGCAAATCCTTCGGGCAAATCAACCTGCAATAAAGCCAAATCGCCTTCGCCGTCAATCGCCAAAACGCCGCGCGCGGAAATTTTTTTGCCGTCTATCAAGTGAATTTCGACGCGGTTTGCCCGTTCGATAACGTGGCGGTTAGTGACGATTCGGTTGCCGGAGATGAAAAAACCGCTGCCGCGCGAAAGCGACGCTCCTTTAGCGTCGAAAGTTTCAATCGCCACTGCCGACGGTTTGATTCGCCTGACGAGTTCGGGCAGAAAATCCTGCGCGGACGCTGAAAAAGC
>JALZOE010000440.1 GCA_030857325.1 Acidobacteriota bacterium | reverse complement strand
GTATTCGTCTGTGCCATAATCTTTTAGCTCCGATTTACTGCCGTTATTTTACGATTGTTTTTCTTCTTCGACAAAACTCTCAATGTCGATATTGCTTCTCGACGGCTTCAATTTTCGCCGCGCGTTTTTTGTGCCGCTCTTCGGTCAAATCGTGTGTCAGAAACGCTTCGACAATCTCTTTTATTTCGGCGAAAGAGTTTTGTCCGCTGCCCAAAGTTAAAACATTAGCGCCGTTATGTTCACGCGAATTTTTCGCCAGCGCGACATTGTAACAGGCAGCGGCGCGCACATTCGGAACTTTATTCGCCGTCATCGCCGAACCGATGCCCGCGCCGTCGATAATAATGCCGACATCCGCGTTTTTTTCGCCGACAGCTTTTGCAACAGCGTGCGCGAAATCTGGGTAATCGACGGCATCTTTGGAATTTGTCCCGAAATCGCGGATTTGCACGTCCATTCCGCCGAGATATTCTTTTAATTCTTCTTTAAACTCAAAACCGCCGTGGTCGCAGCCGACGGCGACGGTTTTTACCGTAATCGAAGCGCGGCGCAACGATTTTTTTACAAGAACGATGTTTTTTTCGCGGATAAAGTCTTCGGCAAGCGCCGTAAACTTCGCGCTGTCAGCAACGCGCAAACGCGCGCCCGCTTCAAGACCACGCAAATCGTCTTCGGTTATCAGATTTTTCGCCGACTCGTCGCGGTCGAACTCCTTTACATTTTCGATTTTTTCCTTCAGCGAATTAACGACGACGCGCTGCGGAAAATTTTGCGTGGGCGAAGTAGTCTTCGCCTGCAGTTCATCCGCTGCGGGAACGGTCGCCAAAACCTGTCTGACCAATTCGCGCACGCGGTCGCGGGTTTCTTTGTCTTGAGCCATAAATTTTAATAGCGGTAAATGCTGAACGATAAATGGTAAATGAAGGAAAATTTTTCTATTTACCGTTCAGCATTTAGCAGTTACCATTTATTTCATTTTATCGAATTTGACCTTTTTGTTCTGCTCAAATAGTATTGCCAAAAAGTATTTCAATCAAACGTATGACAACCGAATTCAGCAATCCGAATTTTGAAACTCTGCTTTCAGCCGAGCAGATAAAGGCGCGCGTCAGGGAAATGGGCGCGGAAATAACCCGTGATTACGCGGGCAGAGAACCGATTTTAATCGGCATCCTGAAGGGCGCGTGTATATTTTTGTCGGATTTGATGCGCGAGGTAGATTTAAAGGTTTCGCTCGAATTTATGGCAGTGTCGAGTTACGGCAAGGCGCAGAAATCTTCGGGCGAAGTGCGGATTATCAAGGATTTGGACGTGGCGGTCGAAGACAAAGATTTAATCGTCGTCGAAGATATTGTCGATACCGGCTTGACGCTCTCGTATCTTCTGGCGAATCTGCAATCGCGCGGCGCAAGTTCGGTCAAACTCGTTTCCTTGCTCGACAAACCCGAACCGCGCATCGTTAAGGAATTGAAAATCGATTACTGCGGTTTTCAAGTTCCGAATAACTTCGTCGTCGGCTACGGTTTGGACGCCGCGGAAAGATACAGAAATCTCCCGTTTATCGCTATTGTGAAAAATCCGGCGCTTATCTGATAAGTGATATGTGATAGGTAAAAACACTTATCACCTATCACTTAACTAATTCCAAGCGGCTGAAGCGGTTTCGGCGTCGTGCCTTCAAAAAACCAGCTCGCGCCGACTTTTAATCGATGATGCCACGTCGGAAGTCTCGACGTGTAAAGCGCGAAACGGGCGTCTCGCGCCAGCGCGCCGCCGAGAACGTTTCCGCCGACCAGAATCGCCGCGTTGGTCGTGCCTAAACTGAGCGCTTCGCCGAGTTCTTCAAAATGTTTTGTCTTTAAATCTCCGCCGCGTAAAAGCGCCCGTATATTGTTCGCCGCCAGCGCCGATTCCTGAAACGCGAGCTGCGCCGTTCCCGTCAGTTTCGGCGCGACCGCTTCGAGCTTGGCAATATCGCCGAGCGCGAAAACATTGTCGAAATCTTTCACCTGCATCGTCGGTCTGGTTAAAATCAAATTATTTTTATCCTTTGACAAATCGAGTTTTTCAACTAAAGGATTGACTTTGACGCCCGCCGTCCAGACGGTTGCAACCGTTTCCGTTTCGGTTTGTCTGCCGTTGTGTTCAGAGATAATCGCGTTTGGTTTGACTTCCAGAACTTTTGTTTGCAGATGAACGTCGATATGGTCTTTCAGCAAAGTTTTTTCGACATATTCGCGCACGTCTTCGCCCATTCCGGGAACAATTCGGTCGCTCATCTCGACCAGCAAAATGTGCGGCTCGCCTTTCAGACCGCGCCGCAGAAAAGCGTCAACCAGTAAATCCGACATTTTCGTCGCCAGTTCGACGCCGCTCGCGCCGCCGCCGACAACCGCAAAAGTCAGTTTTTCGCGCGCGTCCTGCGGCGCAAGCGTCGGCGAAATTAAATCGAGCGCCTGAGCCATACGCCGCCGCAGTTTATCGGCGTCGGCTATTCCGCGAAAGGGAAGCGCAAATTCTTCGGCGCCCGCGACGTTCCAAAAATTAGTCGTGCCGCCGACCGCCAGAACCAAAATGTCATACGGGAGCGCTTCTTTTCTGGTCGAAACCGCGACTTGTTTTGCCTGAAAATCGACCGCTTCGACCGCGCCGCGCACAAACTCGATTTTTTCGTCAAGCAGTTCCTTATAATCCGGCGCGATGTGCCAGGCTTCGACTTCGCCGCTTAGATACTCGTATAGAAGCGGGCGAAAACAAAAATAATCAATGTCGCTGACCAGTGTAACGTCTGCGTCGCCAGCCAAATCAATTGCCGTAAAAAGTCCGCCGAAACCGCCGCCGATAATTGTAACTTTCTTGTTTGCCATATTTAATTTGCCTCAAAGTTATGAGAAAAGTTTCACAACCCGAATTTGTTCAATTTACGCCCGATTATTTGAAAAGTCAATAAAAATAAAATCAAAGTTTTTATTTACTCAAAAAAATAAGCCGTAACAATTTTTACATTTTTCGATTTAAAGCAGGATGATTCGGCTTACGAAAATATTGCGGTGTAAAAATAATAAATATTTCCGACAAACTTTTTTGTTTTCGCATTACTTGTTAAAATTTAAGAAAAACAGGAGTTCAAAAAAATTATGAATGACGAAAAAAATATGCGCTT
>JALZOE010000065.1 GCA_030857325.1 Acidobacteriota bacterium | reverse complement strand
CTTTATCCATCATCGGCGCTGTATCGACACAGATTTTGCCGTCAACTTGCGCGTTTTCGCTCTTTATCCAGATTAATAATTCGCGCAGTTTTTCTTTAACGACATCGTGATAATCGTCGCCCCACGCGTAACGGGAAATCTTGCCTTTCGCATCGTCGGCTTCGTGTTCGTGCGGCGTAAAATAATTCAGAGCGACGACGACGACCGATTTCGCTTCCGGGAAAATAAGGCGCGGGTCGATTCGTTTTTCCGGCTCGCGCTCCATCCAGCTCATCGCGCCGTGATAATTTTTCGCCAGCCAAGCCCTTAAATATTCGCCTTCCTCTCGAAGCGGCTCGGCGCGCGCAAAACCGATTTTGTGAAAGCCGATTTCGAGCGCTTTTTGTTTGATTTTTTCGGTTAAGGAAATCACGGGAAAATTATATCAAATGTTAAAACCGTTCAAGGTTTTTATAAGCAAAACGGCTGAAAGGCTTCGAAGCCTTTCAGCCGTTTTATTAAAAATTTCCAAACTCTGAAATTTAGAAATAAAGTTTAGCGCCGAATTGGAACTGGCGCGGGTCGAAGGAAGCGGTCGGGCGGCTGAAGTAGCGCCCGTTTTTGGCGCGCTCGCCGAAGGCGTTGACATCGTTAAAAAACGGCGATGCCGACGCTTCGTTAAAGCGATTGAACAGGTTAAAACCTTCGGCAATCAAATCGAGCCGGACGCGCTCGCCGAAACGAATCGCCCGCGAAACGCGCAAATCGACCGACGCGAATGAATGCGTCATACCGCTGTTGCGTTCCAGATTTCCGACTGAAAACACGCCGTTCGTAATCAGCGGCGTAATGCAGCCAGTCGTTCCGGGAATACAAAGCGAGCCGTCGGAATTGACGCTCGGACGGTCGGTTTGCGAAGCCTGGTCGTTGTTGGCGTCGAAATTCGTGATGATATTAAACGGTCTACCGGAAGAACTTTCGATAATCGGCGCGACGGTAAAATCGGCAAGAAATCTTTTCATCAATCCGCCGCTGCGGAAACTTTGCGGCGCTGCCAGAACGCCGCTGAACACGAACCGATGCCGCTGGTCGAACAACGATAAGGCGCGTTCGGCGCGGAAATTTCGCGGGTCTTGCGGAATCAGCAAAGTCTGCAAATCGCTCGAATCGTCAATCGATTTCGACAAAGTGTACGACGCCAAAAACGTAAAGTTGTCGGCAAATCGTCGTTTTAATTCGAGATTCAGCGCGTTGTAATTTGAATTTCCGTCGGACACCTGCGCGTTGACCGAACCGAACGGCGAAATAGTTCCCGGCGTTCGCAAAGTTCCCGCAAGCTGCGAATTAAGAACCGCCGGCGTAACCAATCCTCTCGTTAAGGCTTGCGCCAGAAAATAATTCGGCGCGTTCGGACGGAAGAAATTAGCGACCGCCGGAGCGATTATTCGATTACCCGGATTTGTCAGCGGAGCGGTAACGATTCCCGGAATAATCAAAACGAACGGTTGTCCCTGATTCGGTCCCGCCGTCGGATTATTGAAACAGGTCAAAGTTGCCGCGCCCGGACACGGGAAGAACGGAACTTGAGCGGTTGGCGCCGAGGGAATTGATAAAGCAACCGCTTCCTGCTGTGAATTTGGCAATCTGCCTGCAAAACGCTGGAAGTTTTGAATCTGCAAATCCGTGCGCGGCGAGTTCAAATCGGTCGGATGTGGCAGGTGATGCGCGCCGACGAAAATATACGAAGCCGAAAACGCCATATTGCTCGTCAGTTGACGTTCAAATGTTACGTTCGCCTGCGTCGCCGAAGCGTATTGAAAATCTTTGGCTATCGGCAAAGTGAACGGCAAAACAGCGCCGAAGCCCGTAAACGTCTGGTCGTTGAAACGCTGTCTCCCGAATTGATACTGCGCCGTCGGAGCAATGCCGGGCGTGGTAAATCCGGGCGGACAAAGCGGATTGGCGGAAGCGGCGTTACAAACCGTTCCCTGAAAAACCTGCGCCGCATTCAATAATGCTGTCGGCGCGGGACTGCCCGCCGTCAAAACGGCTTGCTGCTGTTGGGCGGCGTCGGCGATGTCCGAGTTAAAGGCGGCGGCGAGCAGCGGATGGTCGTAGAATAATCCGAGCGCGCCGCGAACGACCGTTTTGCCGTCGCCGAAAATGTCGTAGGCGAAACCGAAGCGCGGCGCGAAATTGTTTGTGTCGCGCGGAAATCCTTGCTGAACGCCGACGGCATCCTGCGCGGCGAGAATATCGTTTGCCGAAAGATTGATGCGCGAGAGCGGGTCGTTGACACCGACCGGCGCAATCGTTTCGGTTAATTCCACGTCATAGCGAATACCGTAATTGATGGTTAAGCGGCGCGTCGCCTTCCACGTATCCTGCGCGAAAAATGAAATCGGCGTGTTTTTAATGCGGCTTATCGGGTCGCCGAAACCTTGAACATAAGTTGACGGCAAGCCGAGTCCGTAGGATTGAACCGGCGTGAAATCCGGCGCGCCCAACTGACCGAAAGCCGCGTTGAGATTGCCCGCCGCGAAAGGTCCGAAATTGAAAAGTCCGGCGAAGTTGAGTTCAAAAAGCGCTTCGGGAATCCGCACGAAATTGATGTCGCCGCCGAATTTCAACGTGTGCGTTCCCAAAATATAATTGAAATTATTGGCTATCTGGTAGCGCGTTTCGGTGCGTTCGACCGGCGAGAAAAGCTCGCGCCCGATGAACGCCGCGCCGGTAACATTAAACGAAACCGCGTCTTCGTTCTGCGAGCGGAAAGACGTGTCGCGTCTGCCGTAGGTGAAACGAAACTCGTTTGCCGCTCTGTCGCCCAAAGTCGAATTAAGTCCGGCGGTAAGTGAATAATCTTTCAAATCGGTGATGCCCGTGCGCGAAAAATCGTTTTGCCCCAAAGATTGATTTTGCGATTCGACCTGAATGCCGGTTAAAATTCCCGGATTATAACCGAAACGGAACGTCAACTGATTGTCGTTGTTCAAGTTATGGTCGGTGCGAAAGGAAAAAAAGTTTGAGCGGTCGGTAACGGGGAAAACTCTCTGCAAATCGTTCAACGGGCGAAAGGCGATAAACTGCCCGGCGGCGTTGCGCGTGTTGACCGGAACGGGCGCGCCTGACAGCAGAAAGCGCGAGCCGACGACCGGATTGGTCGGAAGTATCGGGCTGATTGCCGGACAAACACTGCCGTCGTTCGGCGTTATCAAAGAATTTGAGCCGGTCAAAGCCGTGTTGCTGCCGCTCGTCGCAAAAAACGCGTAAGCGCGCGCGGCGCAGATTAAGCCGACGCCCTGCTGAAACGTCGCCCCACTGCCGAGCAATGTCGAACCGCGCGCGACCGTTCCGTTAATAAAAGCGGCTTGCTGTGGAGTTAATCCGGTGAAACTGCGCGCCGTCGGGTTGATGACGACGTTGCCGGTCGGCAACGGCGCGATGATTTGCCCGATGTTTGCCGAAGCGGTCAAGCCTTGCCCGACTTCGCTGGTAAAAAATCCGGTTTCGTTGCGCTGGCGGCGTTCAAAAGAGGCGAAGAAAAAGTTTTTGTCTCTGCCGGAAGTTACAACCGGACCGCCTTCGCCGAAATTCAGAAACGGCAGCGGTCCGCCGAGCGTGCCGCCGAACTGCGTTCTGGTAAAAGCCGATTTAAATGGCGCGAACGGGTTGCGCGCCTGAATGCTTTTGTCGCGGATAAAGCCGAACAAAACTCCGCTGTATTCGTTCGTTCCACGTTTTGTAACGACGTTGATAATGCCGCCTGTAGCGCGTCCGAATTCCGGCGCATAAGAATTAGTCGCTACTTGAAATTCCTGCACGGCTTCCTGCGAAACGGTTGTGCGGGCGGCGTTTATCGAATTATCGGTAAAGTCCGAACCGTCAACCTGAACCAGTGTCGAGCGTCCGCGCTGCCCGCCGATATTTAAACCTGATGTCGGCGCGGGTCCAATCGGTCGCCCGTTGTCGCGCCCGACGGTCGAAATCGTCAGCGCGAATCCGGTCGCGCTGCGTTCGTTAATCGGCAGATTTTCGATGCGCTGCTGGTCAATCGTATTTGAAACCGACGTTCTGGTCGTTTCGACCAAATTCACGTCGTCGCCCGAAACATTAACTATAACGTCCTGCGTGCCGAGTTCGAGTTTAATGGCGAGTTCGGCACTTTGTCCGACCGTCAGGCGAACCGGCGAAATCACGGTTCTTTTAAACGACGACGCTTCGACCGAAACTTCATATTCTCCCGGCGGAAGCGCAAAAATCTGATACGTGCCTTCGTCGTTGGTCGTAACGGAGCGCGAAATGCCGGTCGCGGCGTTTCGCGCCGTAACGGACGCGCCCGGCACAATCGCTTCGTTCGGGTCTGTAACCAGCCCGCGCAAATCGGCGGTGCTTGCCTGCGCCTGCGCGAAAATCCCGGCGGCGCAGAAAAATATCATTATCGCCAACATCGAAATTTTTTCGGCAATGGCGGAAAGACGCAAAGGAAATGCTTTCATTTTTATTATCTCCTCAAATTTTCAGAAACTTTTTCGGATTCCGCCGGAATTTGCAAAAAAACATTTTGCCAATGGGAAACTTAATAACGCTTGTGAATTATCAGGGCGTTATTTTACGCTTCGGAGAATCTCGAATTTAATGTTGAACAGATTGTTTTACGGTATTTGGTTAGTCTTTGAAATTCTAATCGCAAAAACCGTTTTTAGGCAAGTAAAAAGTTACGTCTTTGTTACGGTCTGACTGTTGTTTTCGGCGACGGGAAAATTCTGCCTCGTCGAGCGCGCTAGAATTTTGCGCGCTCTTGCGCTCAAATTCAGAGCGGAGATTGCAAATTTTGCGAGATTCGGAACAAAAGCGGCTCGCCGCAGAACTCGACAGACGCGCAGCCGCGTTTGAAACTTTTGCCCGTGCAGAATCTTATAATTTGCCGCGATTTTTTCGGGCGCAGACGCATTTTCCGCAATTGTTACGGCTAAAATCTCCGCGCTTTCAAACGCCATCAGCATTCCGCTGCCCGTGAACGGGTCGATAAACGCCGCCGCGTCGCCGACGGTTAAAAGATTCCGCGCCGGATGCAGATTTTTTCCGCCGAAGCCGTCAACCGAAACCGCGAGCCAATCTAAAACGGGCGCGGCATTTTGCATAGTTTCACGCGCCCGTTTATTTTGAAAGATAATTTTTTCGACGATTTTATCCGCGTCGCCGTTAAATTCTTTGACGACATCGGCTTCGATTAAAAAACAATGATTCGCCGAGGTGTTTTCGACAAAGCTCAAACCGCCGTAACCGCCGCGAAAAAAATAAATCTCGCACGCGCCTTTTTCGAGATTGACGTTTTTCAGATGCGTCTTAAAACCGACAAGGCGATTTCGGGTTTTAGATTTCGGATTTTGGATTTGATATTTGGTATTCGGTTTTTGGTTCTCGGTTTTTGAATCCTGATTCTTAAATCTTGAATCGGCTTCGCTTCGCGCCTTCGCGCCTTCGCGGGAAATTTCCCTTTCAGACAACTTCGACAAAACATTGGCGCGCCCCGTCGCGTCAACGAATAAATCGGCAAAAATTTCGCGCGTTTCGCCGTTCGCCGATTTAATTTTCACGCCGCGAATTTCATTTTCTTCCGCCGAAACGCCGACGACATTTGTTTCTTCCAAAACATTGACGCCCGTTTCTTTCGCTTGTTCTAAAAGCCGGAAATCCATTTCGGCGCGGCTCAAACTCAAAGCGTCCTGCATATCGCCGCCGAACCATTTGCTCGGAATCGAAATTGATTTTCCGTTCGGCTCGTAAAAAATTGTCTGCCCGATTCGGTCGCCGCCCGCGGAAATCATTTGCTCGAAAACGCCTAAATCCCGAAAATGCCGCAGACATTCGGGCGAGACGAATTCGCCGCACAATTTATGACGCGGAAACCGCTCGCGCTCAATCAAACAAACGTCGAAATTCGCTTTTTTCAGGCGAATCGCCAGACTCGCGCCCGCCGGACCCGCGCCGACAATGACGATTTTGAATTTTGGATTGTGGATTTTCGATTTCACCGTAAACTTATCTTAACTTTTCCGGTAATCCTTTGCATTTTCTTTTCTCTTTAATTCGTGGTATTCGTGTAATTCGCGGCTGGCTTTCTGTTTTTCGTTCTCCGAGCTGTTATGAAAATAATTCCGCTTGCAATTCCAACGCCTTTTTACGTCGGCGACGTGAACGTTTATTTGATTAAAGAAGAACCGCTGACTTTAATCGATGTCGGTCCGAAAACCGCGGAAGCGGGCGAGGCTCTGCGTGAAAAGTTACAAAATAACGGCGTGAAAATCGCCGACATTCGCCGCATCGTTTTAACGCACGCGCACGAAGACCACTGCGGGTTGGCAAAACAAATTAGAGACGAAGCGAAAAACGCGGAAATTTTCGTTCACGGCTGGGAAACCGGACATCTTTTCGGACGGCTTTCACGCGACGAACACCAAAATCTGATGACGCGCGCCGGTGTTCCGTTAGAAATTTTTCGTCAAATGCAGGAAGCGTATAAAGAAATGTCGCTTTTAACCGACGCTTTGAACGACGGCGAATTTTCAGAATTAAAAGACGAAACGGAAATCGAATTTTCAAACGGCGTTCTAAAAGTTTTGCACACGCCCGGACACACGCCCGGTTCGTGTTCGTTTTTAAGAGAAGCAAATCGCACGATTATCGCGGGCGATTGTGTCTTAAAACGCTTTACGCCGAATCCAATCGTCTCGATTGACCCGGTTGACCCGACCAAACGCTTTAAATCTCTGGCTGAGTATCTTGTTTCTTTAGCCCGCATTCGTTCCTTTGCGCCGACTTTAGTTTACGGCGGACACGGCGAGGCGATTTACGATTACGACGAAATTTTTCACCGCTACGTGCGGGCGATTGACGAGCGGCAGAAAAACGTCGTTGATTCGATTTCAAAAAACGGCACGACGGCTTGGGGTTTGGCAAACAAACTTTTTCCCGACGCGATTAAAAAGGATGTTCACCAATTTCTCGCCGTCTCCGAAGCAATCGCGCATCTCGATTATGCCGAAATGCAGGGAAAGATTGCCGTTGAATTAAAAGAAGGGACGGAATTTTACCGCTCGATTTAGAAAGACAACCTTCTCGATTTAGAAAGACAACCTTTCGGTTTTATATTTCCTCAAAATACGGTAATATAAACATCTTCCTTTGGGGGCGACAGGCTTCGACAGGGGTATGTATAGATCTTTGGATGCACGTCGGGCTTGCTTGTTAGCTCGTTAAACCACCAAGCAAAACACAAATGCTAATCAAGAATTAGCCCTTGCTGCCTAATTAACTTTAGCCAGTCAAGTGTCTCGCCGCAAGTCTGCTTAAAGCGCGCGTGTCGGGGCATAACTCAGTTTAAGCTAGCTTGTATTCTCCGTCTGCGAATACAGAGCGAAACGTTAGTCAGGCTAGCTTTTCGCAAGGTCTTGTCGGTTTACTTACTTGGGAAAAGCGAAAATTAAAGTGAATCGAATAAACGTGTAGAGTCTCTAGGTCGCAACCTTTGGATGCGGGTTCGATTCCCGCCGCCTCCACCACCATCTTTTTTAGTGTCTTTCGGTTCTGGTTCCTAAGATACATTTGAATCTTTCGTTTTCTTTATTTAAATATTATTTCAAAAATTGGATGGAAAAGTAACAAATGAAAAAACACTCTTTATCGATACTAGCTTTTGCTGCCGTATTAATATGTTTGGCGGGGAAAACTTACGCCCAAGTGGTTATTTATAATCCATATCCGGCTATGCAATATGCTTATATGACGCAGCATATTAACGGGCTTATTATGAAGCAGGTGATTAAAAACGCCAATAGTCAATCTGGAAACAATAAAAAACAATCATCAGCCTCTTCATCCGCTTCTGTTCGGAATACTCCTGCTGCCGAAGATTCTTCTTTTAAACTGGACTTTGAAGGCTCAAAAAATCGAATTGTCCCCGCCCTGCTTGCCGGCAATATGAAAACTCAACAAGAAAAAACGGATTTTATATTTTTTGCCGAAAAAGGAATCGATGCTGTTGAAGCAAAGCTGCGCGAAGGCAACAGACCGCTTCGCAACATTCCTGAAATAAGCACGATGCTTATACGCAACGCTTTTTTCGTGTATTACGGACAGGAATTTACGGAACGGCAGCGCGCCGGAGTATTGTCTTTATTTGTTGATTATTATAAGAAGGACTCTGATTTTCAGCGCCTGAGCGACCAGGATATGCAAAAACTGTATGAGTTAAATGCCATTACCCTAATACTAATGGCGAGCGAGTATGATGCGAAAACAAAAACATTTTCTGAAAAAGCAAAGCATCTGGCTAAAAAAGCAGCCGAAACGAATCTGGGCAGTCCGATTGACAAATTTAAATTAACCCCTGACGGTATAGACTTTAAGTAAATATGAAAGTGCTTAACTTAGAAGCGGCAAACAATTCGGATATACTGTAGTGCTGTTTAGACGTGCGGAGTGTTTAAAACATAAAAAGGCGAATCCAAAATCAGGATTCGCCTTTTTCGAGCTTTAGCCAATTAGCTGTTTCTGTTGCGATTGTTAATGTCGCTGTCTCGATTTTTGGTAGTGTTGATTTCGTCAACGTCGACATCGGTGCGGCGAACCGTATCGCGGACGGTTTCCTGATGTTCGGAGACGGTTTTTCCAATCTCTACTTCTTCGACAACGCGTGCCTGTTTGGCGACGACCGCTTTTTCGGCACTTGTTGTTATATCGATTTCGCCTTCTTTGAAATTTGCCATATCCGCATTGCTGACTTCGCGGTTGACCGGATGACGTTCAACGTTTACGTGTTCTTCGCGCAGCGTTACCTGTTTTTCGACCGGCTTTTCTTCGATACGGCTCTGAACTCTGACGCCGCCGGTTTCGACTTCGCGCTTTCCGACTTGGAGTTCTTCTTCAATAACCGGAATCACATTTCCGCTGGTGCTGCTGCTTCGGTCAACATTTTCGGTCTGTTTAGTTGTCGAACTTACGTTGCGAGCGGCAGTGTTTGCAGTGTCGGAAGTTGTTCGACTTGCAGAACTGCCGGTGGAATAGACGTTTGTTCCGCCGCAATTGGTAAATTCACGTTGAAAATATGCGGCATCTTCAGCATTTCGCGGGTTTACGCCGAGAACCGTGCCGCCGGATTTGATACCGGTTTCATATTCCGCCGCGTGTTCTTCCGGGATACC
>JALZOE010000064.1 GCA_030857325.1 Acidobacteriota bacterium | reverse complement strand
CGACAATCGCTTCGATTATTTTGGAAAAACTCAAATCAATACATTCAAAGTATCCGACGACGAGCGAAGAACGACAAAAAGAAATGGCTAAAGCGAAAACCGCGCTTGGGGGAAAAACTATTCAGGAGGATTAAAAAGTTTTACGGAAACTTTTACTTTCTGAAAATCTTTATCGCTCTGTCCGGGTAATCCGTGATAATTTGATGTAGTCCTAAACTTGACCGGTTCAACCTTCGGCTATTGAATTCGACCTGATTCTCAACTGCTCTTAGCGAGCCGCTTCCGAAGTTTGGCTTTTAGTTCTTAATTTTTTTCGGAGGCAATCGCGCGTTCGTAAAAGTTGAGAATCGGCTGGCTCGAAACACCGTGAATGAAAATGCTCAAAGCAACCACCGAAAGCGTGATGCCGACCGTATCCGCGACATTATCGTTTAAACCGTGATTAAGAGCATAGCTCAAATAATAAAGACTTCCGATGCCGCGAATGCCGAACCAGCCCATCATAAGGCGCTGCACTTTTCCGGTCGGCGTTTTTATCAAAAACAGCAGCGCGGCAACGGGGCGTATTACGAAAAACAACGCGAGGGCAAGCGGAACGGCGCGCCAATCCCAGTAAATCGCCAAACAAATGCCGACCAGCACGACCAACATCACTTCGAGAAGACGCTCGGCGGTGTCGCCGAAGGAAATGATTTCCGCGACGACCATACCGGCGGCTTTTGACGGCTGTTTCAGTTCCTCTTCTTCGATTTTTTTGCCGACGAATTCTTCGGCGGGCGGATGTGCAATCGAATCGTGTTCTTCCGCTTCGCGCTCTTCGCCGGTTTTTTCCATCTCGTCGTGTTCGGGCGCGGGATTATCTTCGACGGTTTTTATTTCCGCCCGTCGAAAGCCGATGCCGGCGGCAAATGCCGCCAGAAATCCCCACGCGCCGATGGTTTCCGCGCCGACGTAAGCGAGCGCGATTAAAGCCAAAGCCAGAAAATCGTTCGGCGCGTCGGTTTCCTGATGTCGGCTGCGAAGCCAAATTGCAAGATGCCCAACGCCTTTCCCTAAAAAGTAACCGAGCAGCAATCCCGCCGGTATTGCCCAAACGAGACGGTGCAGCGCCCAGCCGCCAATCCAATTTCCCAAACCGTTATATTCCGCCCACATCAGCGCGAAGACGACGAACGGAAACGCCGCGCCGTCGTTAAATCCGGCTTCGCCCGAAAGCCCGTAACGCATTCGGTCGTGGTCGCCCGCGTCGTTGACCGAAACCGTGCTTGCCAAAACCGGGTCGGTCGGAGCAAGCAGCGCGCCGAGAAGAAACGCCGCCGCCCAATCGAATCCGAAAACAAAATGAGCGAACACCGCCACGCCCGCGATACACGCGAGCATCACGGGCGCGGCGAGCCGATAAGCCGCCGACCACACCGGATTTCGCAGCGGCAGGCGCAGTTTCAGACCGCCGATAAACAACGACACGATAACGGCGATTTCCGTTAAATGCTCGAACCAGACTCGCCATTCGATAAAATTAACGTCTATCAAACCAAGTCCTATCGGGCTGACCAGCAAACCGAGCGTGAGGTAAATCGCCGACGTGGTAATCGGCAAACGGCGTAAATAAGCGGAAGACAACGCCATTAAAAGCAATAACGCGCCCATTAAACCCATCCAGTTGAGAAAGCTCATATTAATTATTTTACCGAATCGGTGAATATTTTGCTTGCTCGACTAAGGAGACTTTTGAGAACTTTCGACAAATTCAGCTTACAATCGAGTGTTTTAAACAAATAATAAGGAGTAAGAACTAAACTTACAATGACTTTTAGGCTGGAGAAAAAAGTTGTTTTGTCCACGCTAAAAACTGATATATGCTTATATTAACTGAAGCCTGTGCGTATCATTTTTGTTAAACATTATCATTGTTAGGTTTAGAGGCGGGCAGTAGCCCGCCTTCCGTTGATGTCCGCGAATAGCGGGCAGCAGCCCGCTTCTAAACCATTGATATTATTGATATTTAATTATGCACACCCTTCATATTAACTAAGTAGTCGGACAGAATTATTTTAATTTAAAGAGATTTAAGTCTTTGACCGGGCAAAACCGCGCTCGCTGGATTTTTGTATTCGGCGTGTTAGCAGGATTGTTTTTTCCGGCGGAAAAAGAGTTCAATCGTTACCGTTTTTGATTGCGGTAGGCGATAATCCCCAAAATACCGCTTCCATTCTCGTAAAGAATTTGAAGTCATACGCTCTTGAGGAACATTAGAAAATGCACACGCCGCCGCTGTTTGCGGATTTATTGATTATTTTACTGGTTTCCGTGCCGGTCGCCTTTGCCTGCCTGCGTTTGAAACTGCCGCTGCTGGTCGGTTTGATGCTCACGGGAATCGTCATCGGACCTTACGGATTGGGATTAATCAAAGAACTAGAAGCCATCGAAATTCTTGCCGAAATCGGCGTAATGCTTCTGCTTTTCACCATCGGGCTGGAGTTTTCGCTTCATCGCCTTCGTGAAATGAAACGGCTCGTTCTAATCGGCGGCGGTTTACAGGTCGGATTAACGATTGCTGCCGTTTCTCTGGTCGCGGTTCTTTTCGGACGAGGACTTAATCAAGCCGTTTTTTTCGGTTTTCTGGTTACGCTTTCCAGCACGGCGATTGTTCTGAAAAGCTATGCCGAGCGCAACGAAGTTGACGCGCCGCACGGTCGCGCCGGTGTCGGAATTCTGCTTTTCCAGGACATCAGTATCGTTTTGATGATGCTGCTTGTTCCGGTTCTGGGCGGAAAAGATGCCGCGTCATTCGGCGCGGTCGCCGCCAAACTCGCGGGTTCTTTGTTGGGTTTGATTGTGATTGTGGCGGCGGCGTGGCTTCTCGTTCCCGTAATGCTCAAACAAATCGTCAGATTAAAAAGCCCCGAAGTTTTACTGCTTCTGGTCGTTCTGGTTTTTTTGGGAATAGCATTTGTGACGGCGCAGTTCGGTTTGTCGCTCGCTTTGGGAGCGTTTATCGCCGGAATGGTTTTAGCCGATTCGGATTACAGCCATCAGGTAACGGCGGACATTCTGCCTTTCCGCGATGTTTTCAACAGCATATTTTTCGTCTCCATCGGACTGCTTCTGTCGGTCGGCGCGTTGATTGAAAATTTATTCACCGTTTTCCTATGGGTTGTGTTGCTCGTCGTCGGCAAGGCTCTAATCGTCTGGGCGGTGATTCAATTATTAGGCTTCCCGCAAAGAGTCGCGGCGATGACCGCGCTCGGATTGGCGCAAATCGGTGAATTTTCCTTCGTGCTGGCAAAAGTCGGACGCAGCGTTGACTTGCTTCCCGATACCGATTATCAGAGCTTTCTCGCCGCTTCGATTATCTCGATGATTATCACGCCGTTTATGATTGCCGCCGCGCCGCGTTTCGGCTACTTTATTCAATCCATCGTGCCGGATAAAAAATCTGCGGAAGATACGTCTGAAACTGAAGAAGAACTGCATATAACTTCGACGGGCGGATTAAACAATCACGTTATCATCGTCGGTTACGGGTTGAACGGGCGCAATCTCGCCAGGGTTCTGCGCGCCGTTACCGTCTCTTACACGATTCTCGATTTGAACGCCGAAACGGTTCGCGCGGCGAAAGAAAAGGGCGAGAAAATCAACTTCGGCGATGCCACGCGGCGCGAAGTTCTGCATCACGCCGCCATCGAAAACGCCAACGCGCTCGTGCTTGCGATGTCCGACGCGCAGGCAGCCAGACGCACTGTCCGGCAAGCCCGCGCGATGAACGAGAAAATTTATATCGTCGTTCGCACGCGCTACACTTCGGAGATTACCGAACTGCTCCGCTTCGGCGCGGACGAAGTTATCCCGGAAGAATTTGAAACGAGCATCGAGATATTTTCGCGCGTTCTGCTGCGCTACGGCGTTGACCGCCACACTATCGAAAACCAGATTGAGAGAGTTCGGCGGCAAGGTTACGAGATGCTTCGCTCGCCTTCGATTCAGCGGATTGAGATGTCAAATCTGAACGCGGCTCTGCACGCGGCGGCGACGGAAAATATTAAATTGAGCCGGGATTCTCCGGTCGTCGGAAAAACTCTCGGCGAGCTTGATTTGCGCGGAAAAACCGGCGCGACGCTGATTGCCGTCGTGCGCGGCGAGGACACGAAAATCGGTCCTGGCGCGAGCTACAAACTTCAGGAAGTCGATACTTTAATTTTATTCGGTAAGCCCGAAAATATTGAACGGGCGATTGAGCTTTTACAGCCCGATGAACTGACAGGAGGTTTCAACCCTTAATCCGGCTTAAAGAAGCTTTGGTTTACCAGATTGTCCCGATACAAAATGCCCTGATGCCGCCAATGTCCTTTAACTTTACCGGGTTTCACATCTTTAGGGCGTTTTTCCGCTTCCGACACGCGATGTGATAGAATAACAATTTTAGAAATTATGTCAGCCGTCAAACAAGCAAAAGTCAAAGAAAACAAACTGCCCGAAAAAGGTTCAACGCCCATCGAGCGCGGAATCTACCGCGTCAACTATCCGTCGCATAAAGGCATCAGAGCCTATCTGAAGTTTAAGGACACCGAATATCAAAAAGTCTTCGCTCTGAGCGGCGGCGAACGAAAAGCACTTGCCAAAGCCAGGCGGTGGCGTAAGGAAAAGTTAAGCGAAATCCAAAGCTTGCCGGAAGCACACAACCCGCTTAAAAGAATTCAGTCGAACAACACCAGCGGCATCAGCGGCGTTCGGCGCGGCAAAACCGCTTGGAGCGCGACTTGGGTTGAAAACGGCAAACAGCAGCATCGTTCGTTCGCGGTTGAAAAGTTCGGCGAAGACGAAGCCTTCAAACTTGCCTGTCAAGCCAGAGCCGAAGCCGAGAAGCGAATCTACGGACAGATTTTTCAAGACGCGCTCAAAACCGAGCGTTGATTGCCGACACGAGACAGCCGACGGCGGAACAAACTTTTCGCACAAAGAAAATTATGAGTTTAGAAATTGAGAAAAAGTTTTTGCTGCGCGGCTTACCCGTCGGAATTGCCGAAGGAACTAAAATTCTGCAGGGCTACCTGAGCGCCGGAAACCCCGAAGTGCGCGTCAGAGCGAAAGGAGGAGAGTTTTTTCTGACCAGAAAGGGCGGCGAAGGATTCGTTCGTCGAGAGGAAGAATGTAAAATTTCAAAAGAAGCGTTCGAGATTCTCTGGTCGCTGACAACGGATGCCAGAATTGAAAAAATACGTTATGAAATTGTCGGCGGAGACGGATTGAAATGGGAAATCGATGAATTTCAAACCGGTCTGACCGAAGGATTATTTTTAGCCGAGGTAGAATTGTCAAATGAAGCGGTTGTTCCGCAAATCCCGCCCGCGATTGCCGCAGTTATCGAAAGCGATGTAACAACCGACCCGATATACAAGAACAAGAACCTGGCAGTAACCGGCGCGTTGACCGGAGAGAATAGCGAATCTTAGCTCGGCGGTTGTCAAATTAAAGCAGGCAATATAATACAAGCGAACAAAAAATGTTTGCCCGTCGTCTCCGTTCTCGCCTATAATACCGGCTGAAGCTCAAACTTTACGGACAAAAGCCAATGATTGCTTTAAATTTTAATTATGGCGAAAGCAAAGGAAATAACCGGAATCGATTGTGGTGCGAGCGCTCTCGAATGGGCGGGAAAAGTTTTGCGCGTGCGTTTTGACGAAACAATCGAACTGCGCGCGGCGGCGCTCGATTTTTCCGACATCGAAGGCGTTCACGCGATGCGCGTGGCGACGCGCCGTCTGCGAAGCGCGCTGCGCGATTTTCTGCCGCTTATGAAAAAGCGTCCGCTGCGCGGCGTGAGAAAAAATCTGAAGCGAATCGCCGACGCGCTCGGCGCGGTGCGCGACCAGGACGTGGCTATACAGGCGCTCGAACAACTACAATCAGCCGCCGAAATTGACCAAATCAATTTACAAATCAAAGAAGGAATCGAAAAACTGCTCGCAGAACGCCGCGCAACGCGCCAAAGCGCGCAAACGAATTTAATCGAAATTCTTGCCGACGACGATTTGGCGAAGATGGGCGAAGATTTCGCGGCGGCGCTCGGTAAAGCCGTCCGAAAAAATAAACGAACGCGCGTCGTCAGTTTTAATGAAGCCGGACGCGAAGCGGTCGCCGCGAGTTGGAGTGAGTTATGCGATTTGGGCGCGAGCGTTTACGAACCTTTCAACATTGAAAAGCTGCACGAAATGCGGATTGCCGCCAAGCGTCTGCGCTACGCGGTCGAGCTTTTTACGGCTTGCTGGGGCGACGCCGTCGCGCCCTTCGCGGTTGAAATCGCCGAAATGCAGTCGGTTCTGGGCGAAGTTCACGACTGCGACGTTTGGCTTGAAAGTTTGGGCGTGCAAATGCGCGAGCGGCAGGCGAACGCGAGCGACCGTCAAGCCGCCGTCTGGCTTTTGTCCGAGTTTATCAAAAACCGGACAAAGAATTACCGCGCCGCACTTAAACTTTGGAGCGAATGGGAGGCAAACGATTTTACGAAAAGAATGCGGGCGGTAATTCAAGCTGCGTAGAGGGCGCGCAAATACGATTTCTCATTTATACAGCTTTTCCTTAAAATCTCCGCTAACTCCTGAAAGAACCCGAATAATATTGAAATTGGCGGTTAGCGACGGCAATGGAACAAAAATTTTATTATCTTCTCTTAAAGTGCTTAAATTCATTTTCAATAAGGAATTTTCAATAGACCTCTTGCATAAGTCCGTTTTTCAAGCTCAGACGTTTAATGTTTGCAAGACTTTTATCATTACCAAAAGCGACTTATGCAAGAGGTCTAATATGTCTCGAAAAGGATCGATTTGAGACTGTTAAATTTTGCTCAGACAATAAATAATATATACTTTGTAATGGAAATGGGGCATAACTCGCGGCGCATTCGTCCAGTGGTCAGGACGCGAGGTTCTCAACCTTGAAACAGGGGTTCAATTCCCCTATGCGCTACCAATCTCTTCACTAACAGCTCCAATTATAGTCAAACTGTCTTAAAAGGGTCGTTTTTGATGTTTTGCGCCCTTCGATAATCAACCAAAATAATTCTTCACCTCTGCCAGCACAAATGAATACGGCGGACATTTCTCTAATTGTCATCCAGTTTGCGAATCAACGATATAAATTTATCAATATCCTTTTCTTCGGTATCAAAAGCGCACATCCATCTAACTTCGTTTGTATTTTCATTCCAAATATGAAAAGGCGTTTGATTTTGTAATAATTTGTTCCATTTAGCAGGAATGATTGCAAATACTGAATTGGCTTGAACCGTTTTTGTAATTTTTATTTCTTTTATGCCTTTCACTCCCTCAAATAATCTATTCGCCATTTTATTGGCGTGCGTTGCGGATTTAACCCAAATTTCGTCCCGCAGCAATCTATTAAATTGAGCCGATATGAACCGCATTTTTGACGGTAGCTGCATACTTTGCTTTTGCCGGTAGCGTAGATTTTGCGTAAATCTCTTATCGAAAAAGACCACCGCTTCCCCAAAAAGCAAACCGACTTTTGTTCCGCCAACCGATAATATGTCAACGCCTACATCTTGAGTCAATTCTTTAAGAGAGCATTTCAGGCTAACTGCCGCGTTGAAAAGTCTGGCGCCGTCCATATGAAAGACTATGTCGTGTTCTTTAAGAAGTTCGCCTATTGCCAGCAGTTCTTCCCTCGTATAGACAGTGCCGTATTCAGTAGGTTGGGCAATTGAAAAGACTTTTACCTGCGGGTAATGTTCGTCACCCTTCCGAATAATGCTGTTTCTTACTGTTTCAATTTCTATCTTACCCTCGCCGTTAGTTGCTAAAGGAAAGAGTCGACAGCCTGTAAAAGTCTCGGGCGCGGTGGATTCATCAACATAGAGATGTGAACTGTCGGCACATAGAATTGAATTAAAAGACTCGGTGGCGCAGCCGATACCTAAAACATTTGCTCCCGTCCCGTTAAACACAAAAGTTACTTCAATATCGCTTCCAAAATGTTTTACGAATTCCTGCTTTGCTTTTTCAGTGAAATCATCATAACCGTATGATTTAGCATGAAACCGGCTCACTTCGGCAAAGCCTCAAGCATTTCAGGTAACACACCGGCGTAATTGTCGCTTCCCAGCCCTTTTTTCATTTTCCGCTTTTTATTTTTCTTTTTACTGTCCTTTTGATTGCTTACAAAAAAGAAGAATTGTTCCTTGCTCCTGAAATTCATTTTTTAATAGTAGTCGTTTTCTCACCGGCGAGAGATTTAACAAGTTTGTCTAAAAACTTCTGACCTTCGTAAAACTCCCGGACTCCGAGACGTTCGTCTCTGCCGTGCGCCCGATTGTCGTCAATATCGCTGAAAATCCCGGAAACGCCATACATCGGAATATTAACCTGTCGAAAATAAAGGCTGTCGGTCGCGCCCGTTCCCATAATCGGAACGACCGGAACGTCTTTCCATATCAAGTGCGTTGCCTGTTCTATCGGGCGCACTATTTCCGGCTTTAACGGGGACGGCGGGCTGGGTTTGGGTTCTTTGATAAATGTTACGGAAATTCGGTTGTCGGAGAGAACTTCGATTAATTTTCGGTGAACGTCAAGAGCGTTTTCCTGCGGCAAAATACGGCAATTGACGGTTGCGCGGGCAATTTGCGGCAAAGCGTTTTCGGCTTGTCCGGCTTCAAGTTTGGTCGCCACGCACGTCGTTCGCATCAACGCGTTGTAATAGGGCGAAACTGAAAGACGTTTAATCGCTTCCGCATCGGATACATTTGCTGCGGAAACAGCTTTCATATCAGCCGCCGTTTTTCCGGTTTCAATTGCCGACATCTTTTGAAAATAGCCGCGCGTAACTTCGTTGAGATTAACGGGAAAATCAAATTTGGCGAGACGGTCGATTCCCGCAGCGAGCTGGTAAATGGCGTTGTCTTTGGGCGGCAGGGAACTATGCCCGCCCTTGTTTTTGACTTCGAGCAGAAAACTTTGATAAACCTTTTCGCTTGCCTGCACGCCGTTGAAAAGTTTCGCTCCCTTGCGATGTCTTCCGCCGCCGCCTTCGTTGATGCCGAACTCGGCTGAAATTAAATCGCGGTGATTGTCGATGAGCCATTTCGCGCCGTTAAAATCGCCGCCTTCTTCGTCCGCCGTCAGAGCCAGAATAATGTCGCGGTCAAACTGCGCGTTTTCCTGTTTGTAACCGATG
>JALZOE010000439.1 GCA_030857325.1 Acidobacteriota bacterium | reverse complement strand
GAGCTAATCGATATGCGCGAAGTTTTCAAAGCCGACGGCAAAAACACGATTTTCTCCACGCAGCTTATCGAAGCCATCGAAGAAACTCATTCACGCAAAGAACAGTCGATAATTCTGCTCAACCGGCGCGGATTTTCGAGCTTTGTTTTGTGCCGAACGTGCGGCGAAGCGATTAAATGCGGCAACTGCGACATAACTTTGACGTATCACAAACGCGAAGCCAAACTCGTCTGTCATTACTGCAATCACCGCGAGCGAGCGCCGCACAAATGCCCGAACTGCGCCGGAAAATTTCTTTATTTCGTCGGCGAAGGCACAGAACAAATCGAAGATATTCTGGTCAGAAAATTTTCAAGTTTAAAGATTGCCAGAATCGACCGCGACACAACTTCGCGCCGCAAATCTTTTGAAGAAACACTTATGTCGTTCAGTCGAGGCGAAATCGATATGCTCGTCGGAACTCAAATGCTTGCCAAAGGTCATGATTTTCCGAATGTTACCCTTGTCGGCGTAATTACTGTCGATGCGGGACTTGCGATGCCGGATTTTCGCTCCGCCGAGCGGACGTTTCAGCTTTTAACGCAGGTCGCCGGTCGTGCCGGTCGCGGCGATTTGGCGGGACGCGTGTTGATTCAGACGTATCATCCCGAACATTACGCTCTGCGCCACGCGAGCAACCAAAATTACGAAAACTTTTACGCCGAAGAAATCAACTTTCGCAAAAATTTGAATTATCCGCCGTTTGTCGCGCTGGCGTCGATTCTGGTAAAACATCCGAATTATAACTACGCGCACGACAATGCCGAAATTCTGCGCGGGTGTCTGCACAACGCCGACACCGAAAAGATGTGCCGCATTTTAGGCGTCGCGCCCGCGCCGCTCGCCAGACTGAAAGGCGAACATCGCCTGCAAATTTTAATAAAAGCCGGAAACCGCGCGAAACTGCGCCGAACGCTTGATTTCGCCTTAGCGGACGCGCAGGAAAAGTTTTGCGATTTGCGGATTGTGAATGTCGAGATTGACCCGGTAAATTTAATGTAAAACTAAAAAAGCCTGTCCGAAATTAACGGTTTTTAATCAATAAAACCTTCTCAGTATTGAATGAAAAGAATTTTAATATCTTCAGTCGGAGCGCGGACATCATCCTGTCCGCTTAGGCACACACAAAAACTGCGCGAAACATTACTAATCGAACGTTTCGCGCAGTTTTTGTGTGTAATCGCCGATTTTATTTTCCGGTATTATCAAAATTTATCTGCCCGTAAATTTCCGTCAGAGAAACTTTGCAGTTAATCGATTCTATCGAAATAATTTCTTCGCGCTCGTTGTAAATGCGGTAAACCCATTGTTTAGCGTTTTGTTTAGCGTAATGTTCGACGCGCATTTCGTCTTCCTTGACGAGCAGATATTCGCGGATGCTGTCCATTGCCAGGTAACATTCGAGCTTTTCGGTTTTATCGAGCGAGCTTGTATTTGTCGAGTAAATCTCGACCACGATAGTCGGATTTAGTAAAACGTCCGATTCGTCGTCGATAAAAGCCGGTTTGCTGCTGACGATGACGACATCGGGATATGAAAATCTGGTCGGACTCATCTGCACGCGCATATTGCCCGAATAAATCTCGTTTTTCTGCCCGTGAATGCGGTTGCCGACGGCGATTATCGTGTTGCTGCCGATTAAGCTGCGCGTTCGGTTTGAACCGGCGAGCGACAAAACTTTTCCGCCGATAAATTCGTGTCTGGTCGAGCTGTTGCGCTCTATTTTCAAGTAATCTTCCGAAGTATAATTTTTATCTGTCTGCGATGCTGCTTTTTCACTCATAATGATTCCTTTTTATAGTTTTTTGATTCGGGCTGGATTCTTCCGGGTGATATATTCAATATCTAGGTTGACATAAATTTATAGTATTTTAAAGCACTCTGTTTTCAGATTTAATTATTATTTAAAGCAAGTATATGAAACTAAAAGTTTTAGCCGAAAAAACTTTCGCGGTTATCGAACGAGGAAACGCCGACGAAGAAATCGACGCCGCCGCCGGATTGGACATTGCCGAAAGCGGTCAAGTAACATTTCTGGCAAATCCGAAATACACGCCGCAAATAAAAGAAACAAAAGCCGGCGCGATTTTCTTAAACGAAACGGCGGTAATCGAACGTGAAGACATCGCCGTTCTGCGCGCCAAAGACCCGTATCTTGCATATACGCGGGCTTTACGGCTTTTCAATCCCGAACCGGAAATCAAACATTTCATTCATCCGTCGGCGATTATCGACGAAACCGCGCAGATTGCGGAGAGCGTTGAAATCGGCGCAAACGTCGTCGTCGGGAAAAATTGTTTTATCGAAAACGGCGTGAAAATTTTTCCGAACGCGACGATTTACGACAATGTAAAAATCGGTAAAAATACCGTGATTCATTCGGGCGTTTCGATTCGCAAAGACTGTGAAATCGGCGCAAACTCCATTATACACAACAATTGCGTCGTCGGCTCGGACGGTTTCGGTTATGCCAAAACGGAAGAAAAAAGCTGGCTGAAAATTCCGCAGACCGGACGCGTAATAATCGAAAACGACGTTGAAATCGGCGCGGGGACTTGTATCGACTGCGCTTCGGTCGGCGAAACCAGAATAAAAAGCGGCGCGAAAATAGACAATCTCGTCCAAATCGGTCATTCCTGCACAATCGAGGAAGACGCGCTCATTTGCGCGCAAACCGGACTTGCGGGAAGCTCCGTTATCGGCAAGCGCGTAATTTTAGCCGGACAAGTCGGCATTGCCGGACACTTGCGAGTCGGCGACGACGTTGTGATTACGGCTAAATCGGCGACCAGCCACGATGTCGAAAACGGAAAAATTATGTCAGGCGTTCCCGCGTTCGACAACCGCGAATGGCTGCGCTCGACGGCGGCTTTCAGGCGTTTGGGCGATATGGCGAAAATGCTTCGGCAGTTGGAAAAGCGAATTTTGAAGATTGAAAATGATTAAGACGATTCTCAACGGGAGCGCGGGCATCCTGCCCGCAAACGGCGCTCACAGCGGCGTAATTAAGTTTATCTGAAGACGACGTTTCGTTAGAGTAGAATTTTCGCGCTTTGGCGCTCTAATAGCGGGCAGGATGCCCGCGCTCCGACTGTTTCGGCTGAAACCGTATTTTATATTTTATCGAACTA
>JALZOE010000438.1 GCA_030857325.1 Acidobacteriota bacterium | reverse complement strand
TTTAGAATGGCGCGGTAGTTTGCAGAGTTTTAATTTATTAACTCGCTATGCGCCGTTGCTGGTGCTGTTGCGCGATTGGGAAAACGAGTCGAAATGTCGTGCCTTCGCCGATTTCGCTTTGAACTTCAATCGTTCCGGCGTGTTCCTGCACGATGCCGTAGGAAACCGCCAAACCCAAACCTGTTCCGCTGCCGACGGCTTTGGTCGTAAAAAACGGGTCGTAGATTTTGATTAAATTATCCGGCTCGATTCCGCTTCCCGTATCGGCGACTTCGATGACAACCGAATCGGCTTCACCGATTTCGGTTTGGAGTGTAATCCTGCCGCCGCCGAACATCGCGTCGCGGGCGTTAATTATTAAATTCGTAAAAACCTGCTGCAATTTTCCGGCGTTGCCGAACATTTTCGGCGGCGCGGCGGCGTAATTTTTAACGATTTCAACCTGCGATTTGCGAAGCTGCGGTTCGAGCAGCTGCAAAGTATCGTCGAGCAGTTTATTGATGTCGATTTCGGTAAATTCCGAAGCGTTTCCGGTGCGCGAAAAATTTAATAAATTGCCGACGATGTTCGACGCGCGGTCGGTTTGCTTTTGAACTTTTTGAAGAAGCGCGTGTTTCGGGTCGGTTTCGGGAATCATTCCGAGCAGCATCTGCGTGTAGCTGGAAACGCCGGTCAAAGGCGTGTTGACTTCGTGCGCGACGCCGGCGGCGAGCAGCCCGATGCTCGATAATTTTTCGCTCTGCTGAAGACTTTCTTCCAGTTTGACGCGTGAAGTTACATTCTCGAAAACGATAATCGCGCCGGTTTGATTATTGGAAACGGAACGGAGCGGCGCAATCGCGACGTTTAATGTAAGCGATTTGCCTTGAAAATTAGTCGTGTGAAGTTTATAAGCGTTGCGGATTTCGGTCAGATGCCAGCGCGATTTTCCCAGTATGTTTTCCAGATTCAGCGTAAAGTCTTCATCGAAAATTTCATCGACCGATTTTCCGATTGTCTGCTCGCGGCTCAAGCCGAGCATTTCTTCAAACGGCGAATTGCAGCGCGTAATCTCGCCGTTTTCATTGACGGCAAGCAAGCCGACATTAACCGATTCGATAATCGATTCGTTAAATTCCTTGAGCAGCGCGAGTTCTTCGGCGCGTTTTTCCTGTTCCTGATACAGCAGACTGTTTTCGACGGCGACGGCGACATAGCCGGAAACCATTTGCAGAATTTCCAAATCTTCGCTCGACAAAAGCGAGCCGTCGCGCGCGCGTCCCAAGCCGATGACCGCCACCATTTTTCCGCGCACGACGCACGGCACAAAATAATGCATTTCCTGACGGACGATGTGCTTGCCGGTGATGCCGAATTTTTCTATTCTGCCTTCAATTTTTCCGATAATGCCGTGCGTTTCCGGTTTTTCATAGAAAGTTTCGTCAACGATTTCCGCTTCAAGCAAATCGAGTTCGTCGGCGCGCACGAGGCCTTTTTCGGCGGATTTCTGCCGAATCATCTGGCGGAAATCGTTCGGAATTTTATAGTTTTCGCTGATGCCGATTGATTTGGCGACTTTGTAATGTTCGGGCAGATTTTCCTGTTGAATAAAAACCGCGACTTTTTCGACATCGAGAACTTGCTGAAGCCGTTTGATAAGCGCGTCGAGCAGCGGGTCGAGCGCGGTCGTCGCCGAAAGCGTTCTGCCGAAATCGAGCAGTTCCTGCCGTAAATCGTAACGCTCGCCGTAAAAGAAGCGGTCGGCGCGCTCTTGGAGAAATTTCTTCAACGGCTCGCTTAAAAGAACGATTCCAGCCATCGCGACAATCGCAATCAAGGCGCGCAGGGAGATTTCGGTATTTGAAAGATTTTTGCCCGTGATGAGATAAACCATTCCGACCGCGACCGCGCCGATCATCATCGCAATCGCCACGGTCGTCGCCGCGTAAACCAGCGCGCGGCGCACCACAACGTCAACGTCCATCAGGCGATAACGCACGACCGAATGACCGAAACTGAGCGGAATCAAAGCCAGCGGCAGTGTCGTTACGGCGGCTGTAACCGTGTCGTCGGGCAGATAGACAAAGCCTTTGACGATTTGAAAAACAACAATCGGGAAAATCGCCGCGATTGTTCCCCACATCGCCCATTTCAGACGCTGGCGGACGAGCGGCTGCCGGTTGTTGAAAAAACGCCATATCAAAACCCACGCGCCGAGCGAAGTTCCGACAATAAAATGAATCAGATTCGCCCGGTCGAGATTTATAAAAAGGTCTGATTTATCAATGATTTGCGCGAAAACCGCGAGATTTTTTTCGCCGATAGGAAAAACGGGGACGATTGAAAAAATTATGTTGACAAGCGAGATTATCGCCGCCGGAACGTAAAGCGCGTAGGTTTTCCAGCGCGAGCGGTCGAAAACCCGACTCTGCACCGGATAACGCAGGCAGAAATGCAGGAAAAGCGGAACGAAAAAAGCGAACGCCACATCGTCAAGAAGCCGTATCACGTCGTCCAAATCTTCGCCCAGCCCAAGCGGTTTATAAACGTGAAAGACGAACGCCGCCAGGCAGACGAAGGCGAAATGCAGAACGAACGGCGAATTTCCGCCCTGTTTGAAAAGAACGAAAAGCCCGATGCCGAGCCAGACGACGCCGACCGCCAGCAAAAACACGATTGACGGCGTCCAGCGCGTCAAAGCGTCGATATGCTTGAGGTCAGCGTAGTAAAAATTGTTGGCGAACGAATACGAAGGTCTTTGGTAAAAGTAGGTCAGATTGCCGTCAACGCCCGCCGTTTCCAGATATATTCGGACATCGCTCGGCGAAACCAGCTCGTCGATTTTATCTTCGTCAAGCCCGATTCCGATAAGCCGGTCGCCGGCAGCGATGCCGGCGCGCGCGGCGGCAAATCCGGGCGCGACTTTTTCGGCATAAATGCCGCCGTCGCTTTTTTGAACCCATTCAACGCCGTCAGTCGGCGGCAGATTGTGATAAGCGCGCAGCGAAAGGTTGAGCGCGCCGCCCACGACAAACAACACGGTTGCCAGCAGCCAAATCAAACTCCAACTTGTCAGCACTTTACCTTTCATTGGTTAGGGAGCGCGCTTCGCCGTCTTTTCGCAACGCAAAACGTGTTCCAATACTTTTCTCCGCCCGATTCGTTAAAATTGTTTTGATTTTATACGCGCAA
>JALZOE010000437.1 GCA_030857325.1 Acidobacteriota bacterium | reverse complement strand
GACCCTGACCGAGCGGCGAGCCTAAAATAAAACTTTCCGCGTCCAACGCCTTCAAGCCTTTCGATTGAGCGGCGGCTTCCAGATTCGCCGCCGAACCTGCGCCGTCGGCAATCTGCGCGGCGATTTCTTCGACGCGCGCGCGCGCCTGTTCGAGTTTGTATGCTTCGGCAACGCGGTCACGAACTTCGGCAAACTCGGCATCGCGCGGGTCGCGTTTTTCAACCAGCAGCGGAACGGCAAAACCTTTCTGCACCGGAATTTTATCGCCGACATCGCCTTGATTTTCAAGTCCGGCGATGCCTTCTTCAAACTGCGGCGAGATGCCGACGTTTTCGACTTCATCGCCCGGTTTGACAAATCCGGTTTCGCGCACCATCTCGGTCGGCGTCATATTCGCCTGCGCCGCAAATTCCCGCGCCGTCGCCTGCACGTCTTTTGTTTGCCTCAAGCGTTCGGTAATCTTTTGCGCGAGTTCGGCGGCGGCGGCATAACCGCGGCGATTTTTAAGGCTGACTTCGACTTCCTTTTTGGCGTCTTCGTAAGTTTTCGGGACGGCTTCGCCGCGGCGCAGAATATAGAATTTGTCCTGATATTTAATCGGCTCGGTAACTTCGCCCGGCTCCAGGGTTAAAAGACGCTGATACGGGTCGTTCGGATTGTTCGGATTGGCGCGAACCAGACCGGGAAGTTCTCCGCCGTTCGCCACGCTTCCGGTGTCTTCGGATTGTCCTCTGGCAAGATCGGCAAACGCTTCTTCGCTAATTTTGCCGTCGTCTCCGGCTTGAATACGGGCGACGATTTCGTTGGCTTTCGCCGTAACCTGCGCTTCCGCCTCGGCGTTCGGAATACGCAAAACTATCTGCCGACCTTTGACGCCCGCCTGTTTTTTATCGGCGGGAATTTTTTCGTATTCGGCTCGTAAATCTTCTTCGGAAATACTGAGCTTTTCGCCGATTTTCTCGGTGTTGACAAAGATATAACGAATTTTTTTCTGCGGAACGCCGATGTAGTAACTCGCCTTGTTTTTCTCAAAGTAACTTTGCAGCTCTTCGTCGGACGGCTTTATCGTCTGCGCCAAATCCGTGCTTGCGACCGGAACATAACTTAAATCGAATTTGGTGTTTTGGCGTCTAAAGTCGTTCAAAACCTCGTCTTCGGAGACGGTTACGCCCGATGTGAGAAAGGCTTCGAGCTTCTGCCCGCTCAACTGGTCGCGCACCGCCCGCTCGAAATTGGCGACGCTGCCGAATCGTTCGGTTACGGTTCTCTCGTAATTTTCCGCGGTCAATCCGCCGCTTTCGGGAGATTTAAATTGCTGTCGAATATAACCGGCAACTTCGGCGTCGGTCGCCGTCAAGCCGAGCCGTTCGGCTTCGCCGCGCACGATGCGCTCTCGAATCAAACCGTCGAGCAGAAACTTGCCGGGCAGACCGCGCCCGGACTGGCTGACGTTTTCCTTCAAAACGGCTAAATCGGCGACCGTAACTTTTTCGTCGCCGACTTGCGCGACCGTTTCTTCGCTGCGCGTCAAATCGCCTGTCAAATTGCTGTTGGTCGGGGCGTAAAAAAATATCAAACTTACCGCCATCAAAATGGCAATCAGAAAAAGAAGAACATTTCTGGTTCTTTCCAAGCGGCTGAAAAACTTTAACATCGGTTATTTCCTACTTTTTGAAGATTAGTGTTTTATTATATTATCTGAAAAGTCAGTCTGGATAAACCGCGATTTTAACAGCATTAAATCTCAAAGTCCAAATCGTTCAATTTAAACCGAACCGGAAAGGGCGAAAACACGTTTTCAAAATCGAATAAAACGCTTCGGGCGGCGCGATTATGATAATCTTGCTTTATTAGAACAAACGCGGCGCATTTTAATTTAAGACTCAATTACCAAAAAATAATGCTGACACACATCGTTTGCTGGAAATATAAACCGGAAACCGCGAAGAACGCGCGCGAGGAACACGTTGCGCGTTTGAAAAGCCTGCCGGAGGCGATTCCGAATATCGTCAGTTTCAGCGTCGGTTTCGACGTTCTGCATCTGGAACGCTCATTCGACACGGGTTTGGTCGCCGTCTTTCCCGACCACGCCGCGCTTGACGCCTACACAATTCATCCGCTTCATCAAACAGTTGCAAAAATGGGCAGAGAGATTGCCGAACGAGTTGTTTCGGTCGATTTCTTTTGATAGTTTGCAGGAAATGAAACTTTGGAAAAAGACGATTTTAATCTTGTTTTGCGCGCTGCTTCTGGCGCAGATTCCGTTTGCGTGTCGCCGCTTTCAAAAGGGTGGACTCGCCGCAAAAATTTCAAATCTCGACGCGCAAAAAACTTCTCCGGTAAATCCGCAATTCAATGATTATAAAGGTGTTATCCACGTTCACACGGCGCTCGGCGGACACAGCACCGGCAGTTTTAACGAGTTAATCGGCGCGGCACAGAAAAACAATCTCGATTTTGTCGTGTTAACCGAGCATACTTCGCGGCTTTACGATACGTCGGCGCTGACTTTGCGGGGCGTTCATCAAGGCGTTTTGTTTGTCAACGGAAACGAAGCGAATGCTAAAAACGACGACCGTTTTCTGATTTTGGACGGATTTTCCGACGCCGATTTATTAAAACAAATCGACACGCCGGATTTTCTGCGGAAAGTCCGCGCCGAAAACAAACTCGCTTTTATTACTTACCCGGAAAATTTTTCTTCGTGGGATTCCGATTTCGACGGTGTTGAAGTTTTCAGCCTTTACACCAACGGCAAACAAATGAGCGTGCCTTTTTTTCTGCTCGACGCGCTCTGGTCGTTTCGGGCGTATCCCGAATTGACGATAGCCGATTATTTCAAACGCCCGGACGCGAACCTGAAAAAATTCGACGAAATAACCGCCGTTAAAAAATCGACGCTTTTTGCGGGCAGCGACGCGCATTCAAACCTCGGCGCGCACATTTTCGGCGACGACGCGGGCGGCAAATTGATAAATCTGAAATTCGACCGTTACGAAACGATTTTCCGACTTGTCAGAACGCACGTTTTAATTGAACGGGAGAAACCGCTGACGCGGGAAACTTTGCTCGACGCGCTCAAAAACGGGCGCGCTTACATCGGTTTCGACGTGTTGAGCAACGCGGCGGGTTTTTCCTTCACGGCTGAAAACGGAAGCGAATCGAAATCGA
>JALZOE010000063.1 GCA_030857325.1 Acidobacteriota bacterium | reverse complement strand
CTGCACGACGGTCCGCCGTATGCCAACGCCGACATTCACATCGGCACGGCGCTTAACAAAATTCTCAAAGATTTCATCGTTAAATCGCGCACGATGATGGGTTTTGACGCGCCGTATGTTCCCGGCTACGACTGTCACGGTTTGCCGATTGAAACGCACGTCGAAAAACGATTCGAGAAAAAAGGCATCAAAAAAGCCGATTTATCGGCGTCGGAATTTCGCAAAATATGCCGCGAACACGCCGCCAACGCGATGGACGGACAAACCAGAGATTTTATGCGGCTCGGCGTTTTCGGCGAATGGGCGAATCCGTATTTAACGATGTCGAACGATTACGAAGCGGAAACGGCGCGGCTGTTCGGAAAATACTTGGAGCGCGGCTACGTCTATAAAGGTTTGCGCCCGGTTTACTGGTGCGCGCACGACCAGACCGCACTCGCCGAAGCCGAAGTCGAGTATAAAGAACACACGTCGCCTTCGATTTACGTCAAATTTCCGCTCGAATCCGACGCGGCTTTACTGGACGAAAATTTAGTGGGCAAAAAAGTTTCGGTCGTTATCTGGACGACGACGCCGTGGACGATTCCGGCAAATCTTGGCATCGCCGTTCATCCCGATTACGAATATGCGGCGATTGAAAACGGCGACGAAGTTTTAATCGTCGCGTCCGAACTCGTCGGATTTGTCGTCGTCAAATGCGGCATCGGCGGAGTCGATGAAACGGGTGAGCGGCAGATGCCAAAAATATTGGCGAAATTTCCCGGCTCAAAATTGGAAAATTTAAAATGTCGTCATCCGTGGATTGACCGAACATCGCTTTTAATGTGCGGCGACCACGTAACTTTAGGCGGCGAATCGGACGCCGAAACCGAACTCGACGTTTCCGAAGCGCGAAGCAAAACGGAGACGAGCAAAGCCGGCACGGGTTGCGTCCACACCGCGCCCGGACACGGACACGACGACTTTGTTATCGGCAAAAAATACGGCTTGGACGTTTATTGCCCCGTCGATAACGCCGGACGCTTCACCACGGAAGTCAAGCATTTCGCGGGCGAGCATATTTTCAAAGCAAATCCGCGCATCGTCGAATTTCTGCGCGAATCCGGCGCGCTGTTGTTTACCGAAGATTACAATCACCGTTACCCGCACTGCTGGCGCTGCAAAAAACCCGTAATTTTCCGCGCCACACCGCAATGGTTTATCTCGATGGACGAAGCGGCGCGAAACGGCGAAAAGTCTTCGCTGCGGGAAGGTTCTTTGCGAGCCGTTGAAACGGTAAATTGGCATCCGTCGTGGGGCGAAGGACGAATGGCGAATATGCTGAAAGGCAGACCCGATTGGTGCGTTTCGCGTCAACGTTTGTGGGGCGTTCCGATAACTGTTTTTTACTGCAACGGCTGCAACGAAACGATTGCCGACCCGCAAATCGTTAATCACGTCGCCGATATTTTTCAAAAAGAAACCGCGGACGCGTGGTATAACCGCGACGCGAAAGATTTGCTACCGGAAAACTTTAAATGTCCGAAGTGCGCGGGCGCGGAATTTACAAAGGAAATGGACATTCTCGACGTTTGGTTCGATTCGGGTTCTTCGTGCGTCGCGGTTTTGGAGACGCGCGACAATCTGCAATTTCCGGCTGACGTTTATCTCGAAGGCGGCGACCAGTATCGCGGCTGGTTTAATTCGAGTTTAATGTGCGGGCTTGCCGCGCACGACAAAGCGCCGTATAAAAATGTTTTGACGCACGGCTGGGTGGTTGACGGGCAAGGCAAACAAATGCACAAATCCGCCGGAAACGCGATTTCGCCGAACGACATCATCAAGCAGTCGGGCGCGGAAATTTTAAGACTTTGGGCGGCGGCTGTCGAATACACCGAAGACGTTCGATGCTCGAAAGAAATTCTCGACCGCGTAACCGACGCATACCGTAAATTAAGAAATACCTTGCGTTACGCGCTCGGTAATCTCGACGGATTTAATCCCGAAACCGACTCGACGGCGTTTGAAAATCTGCCGGAAATCGACCGCTGGGCGTTAGCTGAACTCGATATTGTTATCGAAAAAGTTTTGAAAGGTTACGAAACCTTCGATTTTCAGGCGGTTTATACGACGCTTTATAATTTCGTAACCGTAACCTTGTCGGCGCGTTATTTCGATATACTAAAAGACCGTCTGTATATCTTAGCGCCGAAATCGCCTGAACGAATCGCCGCGCAAACGGCGATTTATCAAATTGCCGACAAATTAACCAGATTAGTCGCTCCCGTTCTGGCTTTTACGGCTGATGAAGCGTGGGAAAATCTGCCGAATCAAAGGCTCTCGTCGGTTCATCTGGCGGAATTTCCAAAACCGGCGGGCGTTAAAGACGAACAAATTTTAGCTGACTGGGAACACATTTTTTCAATCCGCGACGAAGTTCTGAAAGCTCTCGAAGAAGCGCGCGCCGCCAAAATAATCGGCTCGTCTCTGGAAGCAAAAGTCGTTTTAAAGGTTGATAAAGATACGACTTATTTTCTTCTAAACTATTACGAAGACTTGCGTTACATCTTTATCGTTTCACAGGTTGAAGTTCATCAGGGCGATAAATTCGTGGTTGAAATCGGCAAAGCCGACGGCGCGAAATGCGAGCGCTGCTGGAATTATTCCGCGCGTGTCGGCGAGTTTGAAAATTACCCGACCGTCTGCGAAAGATGCGCGGCGGCGTTAAGCGAAATCGAAAAAGCGTTATAATCAAACGAATATGTTAAAACTTGCGTCCAAACGAATCGCTGCGCGGCGAAGCTACAAAACCGGAGTAAATGATATGGGATTAGTGTATGCGGAAATAGACATTATCAGCGTTGACGATATTGTTCTGCATCGGCGCGGATTTTTGAATGAAAACGAAATCAAGCAAACGACCGTAACCGCTCTTGTCGATAGCGGCGCGTATATGCTCTCAATAAACGAAAACATCAAAACGCAGCTCGATTTGCCAATTATCGAAAAACAATTCGTAACTCTGGCGGATGAAAGCACGATTCAGGTCGAAGTTGTCGGACCCGTCGAAGTGCGCTTTGAAAATCGTTCGACAACCGTTCGAGCGATTGTTTTGCCCGGCGACGCGGAAGTTCTGCTCGGCGCGATTCCGATGGAAGATATGGACGTGCTGGTTGACCCGCGCCAGCGCAAACTCGTCGTCAATCCGAAACATCCGTATGTCGCCAACAAATACCTGAAATAAAATGTTAAATAAAAAAGATTTTTATTGGAAAATCGCGTATCTGCTGATGTCAGCCGGAGTTTTTTTCATTGACCAAATGACGAAAGCATGGGCAATCCGAAAATTGCGTTACGGCACTGATGTCGTCATTATTCCGAATTTTCTGAATTTCGCTTACGCCGAAAATCCGGGCGTCGCCTTCAGTTTATTGAACGACCACGGCGACGCCGGACGCTGGGGTTTGTCGGCGGTGGCGGTTGTCACGGGCATTCTTGTTTTGTTTTATTTCTGGCGAATTCCGCGCGCGAACGACAGACTTTTGGGAGCGCTCGCGCTGCTTCTCGCCGGAATTGTCGGCAATGTAACAGACAGAATACGACTCGGTTTTGTGATTGATTTTATCGACGTGCAGTTCGGCGCGTGGCATTATCCGACTTTCAACGTCGCGGACGCGGCAATCTGCACGGGCGCGGTTTTGCTGATGATTGATTTATTTTTCAATAAGGAACATCAAAAAACGAATGACGCGAAGAAGTAAAATTTAGCCGTATAAATTACAGAACTCACAGAATCTTTTAGCCGCGAATGTAAAAAGAACTATTTAACCGCAGATAAACGCGGATTGATGCAGATAAATGCAGATAGGAAATATGGAGTTAAAGATACACCTAATTTTATTTCTTTATCGTGCCTTTATCTGATTTCATCCGCGTTTATTGCGGTTAAATTTACCGTTAATTTTTATTATTCGTGTTTATTCGTGCAATTCGCGGCTAATCTTCTTTACAATCGAAATTTAATGATGCTCGAGATTTGAGTCCTCCGGCAGATTGCCGTGATAAATTTCTCTGCCGCCCGCCGCAAATTCCTTCGATTTTTCCGCCATTCCGACGGCTAACGCTTTTTCGGCATCGATATTTTGTTCAGCCGCGTATTCGCGCACGTCCTGCGTGATTTTCATCGAGCAGAAATGCGGTCCGCACATTGAGCAGAAATGAGCGAGCTTTGCGCCTTCGGCAGGTAATGTTTCGTCGTGATATTCGCGGGCGACGATTGGGTCCAAAGCCAGATTAAACTGGTCTTCCCAGCGAAACTCGAAACGCGCTTTTGAAACGGCGTTATCACGAATTTGCGCGCCCGGATGACCTTTCGCCAAATCCGCCGCGTGCGCCGCAAGTTTATAAGTTATCACGCCGTCTTTGACGTCCTTTTTATTCGGCAATCCGAGATGTTCTTTCGGCGTAACGTAACAAAGCATCGCGCACCCGAACCAGCCAATCATCGCCGCGCCGATGGCGCTTGTAATGTGGTCATAACCGGGCGCGATGTCGGTCGTCAAAGGTCCCAAAGTATAAAACGGCGCTTCGCCGCAGCCTTCTAACTGCTTGTCCATATTTTCTTTAATCAGGTGCAACGGAACGTGTCCGGGACCTTCAATCATCGTCTGGCAATCCATTTCCCAGGCGATTTTCGTCAGTTCTCCGAGCGTTTCGAGTTCGGCAAACTGCGCAGCGTCGTTGGCGTCGGCAATCGAGCCGGGACGCAAGCCGTCGCCGAGCGAAAACGAAACGTCATACGCCGCCATAATTTCGCAAATTTCTCTAAACCTTGTGTATAGAAAACTTTCCGTGTGGTGCGACAGACACCATTTCGCCATAATCGAGCCTCCGCGCGAGACGATTCCGGTCGTTCGTTTCGCCGTCAGCGGAATATACGGCAAGCGAACACCCGCGTGAATCGTGAAATAATCGACGCCTTGTTCGGCTTGTTCAATCAAAGTGTCGCGGTAAATTTCCCACGTCAAATCTTCGGCTTTGCCGTTGACTTTCTCCAACGCCTGATAAATCGGCACAGTTCCAACCGGAACGGGCGAATTTCTCAAAATCCATTCGCGCGTCGCGTGAATATTTTTGCCGGTTGACAAATCCATCACCGTGTCCGCGCCCCAAAGAGTTGACCAGCGCATCTTTTCGACTTCTTCTTCGATACTCGAAGCAATCGCCGAATTTCCGATATTGGCGTTTATTTTAACCAAAAAATTGCGCCCGATTGCCATCGGTTCGGCTTCGGGATGATTGATGTTGGCGGGAATAATGGCGCGCCCGCGGGCGACTTCTTCGCGGACAAATTCGGGCGTGATAAATTTCGGCATCGCCGCGCCGAACGATTCGCCTTTATGTTGATGATAAAGCGAATCACGCTCCGTTTCCCGTCCGGCGGCAAGCGTTTCAAACGCGATTTGACGCCCAAGATTTTCTCGAATCGCCACGTATTCCATTTCCGGCGTTACGATTCCCTGTCTGGCGTAGTGCATCTGTGTAACGTTTTTTCCGGCTTTTGCGCGAAGCGGCGCGCGTTTTAGACCGGGAAATTCTTCGAGCTTGCCGTTGTCTTTAATTTTGGCAATTTCTTCCGCGCCTTTGGTCAGATAACCGTTGTCCTGCGGCAAAATCTCACGTCCGACGTATTCTTCAACATCGCCGCGCCCGACAATCCAATCGCGTCGGACGCTCGGCAAACCTTCGCGCACGTCGCATTTTGTTTCCGGGTCAGTCCACGCGCCGCTCGTGTCGTAAATTCTAACGGGCGCGTTTTCTTCCAATTTTCCGTTAAAATCTTTCGACGGACTCAACGCGATTTCCCGAAACGGAACGCGCAGATTGTGTCCGTGCTGATTTATCGTATTGCCGTTCGTCTCGACATAAATTTTTCGTGAACTCGGCAGTTTTACTTCGTCGCTGTTTATTTCTTTGGTTTCAATATTTTCCGTCATCGTTTTTCTCCCTTCGTCGGTATTATCCGCATCAGGTTTTTAGGGTAATGTTTTTGTGAAAACAACTCTCAGCTTTACGCTCCCCTGAAAACTTTTATGCTTTATACAGCAAAGCATTTTTGCCGTTTATTTTCAAACTATATTTATTTATTTGAAAAAATGATTGAAATACTCGCGCAAACTACATATACTCGTCTGATGCGAAAAATTTCGGTTAAATTCATTTAATACGGGGGAAATCTGTTTTATTGTAACGGGCGAGCCGCCAGACAATCCGAAAGTTTAACGAACCGAAGTTTTTTGGTTTTATTTTATTTTTATTAAACAATAAACAAGAGGAACAAATATGAACAAATTTTCAATAGCAGTTTTGTCGGGCGTCGCCGCAATCGGAATGATTGGATGTTCGAGCGCGCCGACTAATACGATGACGACAAACGCCGTCAGAAATGGAACGGCGGTGAATGCAAACACGGGAGTTGTCGTCAACAACAATGTCGCCAATGCCAACGGTCAGGTTATCGATTCGACCAACAGCGCCAATATGAGCAATATGGGCAACCAGAGTATGAGTGCCAATCCGACGGACGCAAACGGTTTTATGACTGCTGCGGCATATAGCAGCAACGCGGAAATCGAAGCCGGAAGAATGGCTGTATCGAAAACGCAGAACCCTGAAGTCAAACAATTTGCCCAGCAGATGATTGCCGAGCATACGCGCGCAAACAAAGAGCTAATGCCGATTGCGGCAAAGAAAAACGTAACGCTGCCGACCGATTTAGACCCGACGCACAAGACGATGGCAGCCGATATGTCGAAACTGTCGGGCGCGGAATTTGACGAGGAATATATGGAAGGACAAGTTGCCGACCACGAAAAAACCGTCGCCTTGCTGCAAGCCCAGGTTGACAACGGAACGGACGCCGATGCTAAAGCGTTTGCCGTAAAAACTCTGCCGGTCGTTAAAATGCATCTTGAAATGGCGCGTAGAATAAACGCCAAATTGAACTAAACCGCCGATGAAAACTTTACCGATGCGACGTTTTCGTCGGCGGTTATTTACTGCTTAGAAGTCGTAACGAATTAAAATTCGTTACGACTCTTTTTTTGCGAAAAGTATTGTTAATACTTCAAAGAAGCATAGCCGACGGATTTAATTGAATAGAATGTTACACAGTTGAAAAATTGCGGAAACACGCGCGATAGTCGAGTGTGTTCCTGTTCATCTTTACGCCCTTACGCGCGTGTGGACTTCTGCATCGACTGTGTAACTTTCACTGAACAAGTATTCATATTATTTAAGTTTCCGGCAAAGAACTGTTCTGCTTTGGCACTGATTTTGCATTGATGGCTTCAAACAAAAGTTTTTGTATGGAATATTTACAGAGCGAGTAATTTTTTATCGACTGTAGAAAACTATGACGCGTTTGAAATGCCGTATATTTTTTAATTCTGAATCAAGGGAGATTTTATTATGAAGAAGATTTATTTAAGCGCGGTTCTAGTTTTGACGGCGTTTGCCTCAAGCGGATTAGCGCAGGACACGACCGCTTCAGGCGGCAACATGAAGTCGGACGACAAAATGACGATGAACGGCAGGAAAAATGCCGATTCCAAATTTATGATGATGGCGGCGGTTGGCGATATGAACGAAATCGGGTTGAGCAACGTCGCTCTCCAGAAATCGCAAAATGAAGAAGTCAAGCGAATGGCGCAGATGATAATTGACGATCACACCAAAGCGAGCGAGGAATTAAAACCGCTGGCGATGAGCAAAGGCGTAATGCTGCCCGCCGAAATGGACGCCAAACACAAAGCGATGATGGACAAAATGTCAACGATGTCGGGCGACGACTTCGATAAAATGTATGTCAAGACAATGGTTAAAGACCACGAAAAAGCCGTTAAAATGTTTCAAAAAGAATCGATGAGCGGTAAGGATATGGACGCTAAAGCATTTGCAGCCAAAACTTTGCCGGTTCTGCAATCGCATTTGACGATGGCGCGAAGTATGATGAACGGCAGTATGTCGAACGGCAAAATGAGCGGTATGTAAGAAAAGGTTTTGTTTCGCAAGAGACGAGAGCTTTTTCTACTTTAAACGATGAAAAACTGCTGTGTTTAATTAAAGCAAAATCGGCGGCAACAACGGAAAAATCCTTCCCGGTATTGCCGCCGATTTTGTATTCGGAGATTAAATAAGCCAAGTTGCCGGTTAAGAGATTTAAAGAATTTTTGCCTGCGAAATACACGAAAGATACTAAATAAAACAATATAAAACAATAAAACAATAATTTTTGAAATTTTTCGTTTGTTCGATGCATCTCGCAGGCAAGGTCTGAAATATCTTTCATAACCGGCAACTTGAGTTAAATAGTAATGTCAAGGAGAAAAAAATGGGACAATGCGAAGTTTGCGGCAACAATTATTATCTGGCTTTTGAAGTCGTAACGGCGGGCAATCGGCACGTTTTCGATTGTTTTGAATGCGCGATTCATAAACTCGCGCCGGTTTGCACTCATTGCGGATGCAAAATTATCGGTCACGGCATCGAAGCGAAGGAAACCTTTTTCTGTTGCGCTCACTGCGCCAGGCAAGCCGGTGTTCAGGGCGCAGCCGACCATATTTGGGGAAAGGAAAGAGAAACGGCGGAAAATTCCGGCAAGTAAAAAGGCAAAAGCAATGAAAATAATTCGTGCCTTTGCCTTTTTACCTTGTCGTTAGATTCGATTGAAAACTATCTTTTTAATCTTTCGACGAATTTTTGTCTGAATTTTGCTACTTTCGGCGCGACGACCGCCGCGCAGTAAGGCTGGTTCGGATTATTCGCAAAATATTCCTGATGGTAATTTTCCGCGATGTAAAATTTGTCGAAAGGCGTAACTTCGGTAACAATCGGATTAGAATAAACGCCTTCTTCGGTAACTTCTTTTATAACTTCTTCGGCAACGCGCTTTTGCTCGTCCGAATGATAAAAAATCGCCGAGCGATATGACGAACCGACATCGTTTCCCTGACGATTTAAGGTTGTCGGGTCGTGAACGGTAAAAAAGACGCGCAGAATATCTTTAAATGAAACCGTTTGCGAATCGAATTTTATCTGAATGACTTCAGCGTGTCCGGTCGTCTCCGAACAAACCTCTTGATACGTCGGATGTTCCTTATGTCCGCCCGAATAACCGGATTCGACCGATTCGACGCCTTTCAAATCGTCGAAAACCGCTTCCACACACCAAAAA
>JALZOE010000436.1 GCA_030857325.1 Acidobacteriota bacterium | reverse complement strand
AACGGTTAAAATTTGCTTTACAAAAATCGGCGCGCTTTTCTTAATTTTTTATTTTTTCGCCGTTCGTATCGAAACAGGTGTTTGCGATTGTGACGAAATTCGCGCTTTCCTTAAAACCGTAATCCTCGCCGTGCCATAGCTTTAACGCTCTTTGTGTTTCATTTAATTCGGTTTGCGAAAGATTGGGAAATTGTTTAAACCATTGCCCGCAAGCCTGTTTTCTGACCGCGCGGCGCACGGACGAGCGCAAGGCTTTGATAAAAACGGACGGGTTGAGCGCTTCGTTTAAATGATTAGAAATAAACGGTTTTACCAGCATTTCCGACAAATCGACGTTTTCGTCAAACGCCCAGCTTCCGTTTTTCAAAAATAAAATTGCCGGTCGCGTATTTTCGCCGATTTTAATTTCCCGCGTCAAGCCCTGATAAAACTTCATTCCGACGAAATTCGAGTATAAATCGGCATTTGAGTAAACGCCGGAAATTAAAGTTCCGAAATAGGTTTTCTCGGTTTTACGCCCGAAGCGAACCGCTTTTCTGGTCGCTTCGGCGGTGGTCGATTTCTCGCCCAGAGCGCGATTATAAATTTTATAATAATCGTAGCCCTGCTGAAAAAAGTGCGCGATTTTGTCCGTTCCGAACTGCGAATTATAAATGTTGACGGTCGAGCTTATCGTTAAATAATTAGTCGGGAAAACGGCGAAAACCGATTTCCGGTATCCGGTTTTATAACGCGCCGGTTGAGCGTCGAAGCGATGCGATTCCATCCAGTCGCCGGATTTGGTAAACGGAACGGTTCCCGCGCCGAGCAGTTTATAAACTTCCCGCGCCACCGCCGCTTCCGAACGCAGATAACTTAACCGAACGCGTTCTTCGTCCGCCGAGCCGCATTTCAACTTTTTCGATTTTGTTCGGCTGTTTTCGAGACAGCTTTGACGAAAAGCAATCTCGCCGTTTATTTTATCGACCGCTGTTCTTAAATTCTGTTCCGCGTATTCGGAAACTTCCACGCTGATGTCGGCAAGCGGCGCGGGCGGCAGATTATACTGGTCGGTTTCAAATGCGGCGACCGGCGGCGTCAAAAGCGCGGCGCATAAAAATATTCGGACAATCTTTCGCAGTCTCATAAAATTTTTTAATTGTATAGAGACGTGTCCGCGCCGGAAAAGTTTCCAGAGATTTGAAAGTGCATTCAACCATCGTTTGTCATAATTGGACAAACCGATGGTTAAAGTTTCAAACGCGCAACGACTAAACCTTCGCGTATGTTAAACCTGTCTGTCCCTGATATTTTCCGCCTCTGTCCGAGTAGGAAACGTCGCAGTCTTCGTCCGATTCAAAAAATAAAATCTGCCCGATGCCTTCGTTGACGTAAACGCGGAGCGGCAGATTGGCAAAATTGCCGATTTCGACCACAAGGCGTCCCGTCCAGCCGGCTTCGAGCGGCGTCGTGTTGACGAGCAGACCGGCGCGCGCGTATGTCGATTTGCCGAGCGCGACGCCCGTTACGTTGCGCGGCATCTTGAAGGTTTCGACCGTTACGCCGAGACCATAGTGATGCGGCGGCAAAAGATAGTATTGCGCGCCGTCCTCAGCCGTTCTCAACAGCGGTTCAATCAGCGAATTTTCGTCGAAATGCTTCGGGTCGATTTCCAGCCCGTAAACCGATGAAAAGATACGAAAACCGTCGTCCGCCAGGCGCATATCGTAGCCGTAACTCGATGCGCCGGCTGAAATTATGCGGTTTCCGTTCGATTCTCTGACAAGTTCGGGCAGAAACGGCGAAATCATCGCTTGTTCGCTCGCCATCCGGCGAATCCAAATATCCGATTTGATGCTCATACCGTATAACATCTTACAGACACTCGTGTTTTGTCAAAACTTAAATGCCCGGTAAAGAAAAACAAATTATTGTCGGCTGTTTTCCAAACAATAATCGCGACACTTCACAGAAAAAGTCTGACTTTTAGAGAAAAATCTGGTATAAACTCAAATATTTAAATTTTTCCCGAAAAGAATTCACGCGAGATAAAAATATGCTTTTCCTTACGCAGTCCGCCGCCGTTTACGGAATCGACGCGCTCATTGTCGATATTGAAGTCAATTTGCAGCCGGTCAAAGGCGAAGCCGACACCACTTCGCCGGTGCTTATCGTCGGTTTGCCCGACACGGCGATTCGGGAATCGAGAGAACGCTATTCGCGCCGCCATTACAAACAGTTCCTACTTTTTTCCGTTTCACAAGACGACGATAAATTTAGCGCCCGCCGACGTTCGCAAGGAAGGTGCTAGTTTTGATTTGCCAATTGCCCTGGGAATTTTAGGAGCGAACGGCGATTTGGGAAACGGCGACGGCTTAAACGATACGTTGAGCATCGGCGAATTGTCGCTCGACGGACGCGTTCGCCCGGTGCGCGGCGCGCTTTCGATTGCGCTGCGGGCGCGTGAAAACGGTATTAAAAATCTGCTTGTGCCGGAAGAAAACGGAACGGAAGCGGCGGTCGTCACGGAGGTAAACGTCTTTCCCGTGCGCGATTTGCGGCAGGCGGTCGAAGTGGCGCAGGATTTACAGTCGGGAAAAGACACGCGCGTTGCGCCGCTCAAACTCGACATCGACGAGCTGAAAAATAATGAGACTCATTACCGCGTCAATTTTTCCGAAGTTCGCGGGCAAGCCTCGGCGAAACGCGCGCTCGAAGTCGCCAGCGCGGGCGGACATAATATTCTAGTATTATGTTCAATACTCCTACTTTTTCTTTTCAATTAAGTTTATGAACAACAACGGAAATGGGCAAAGCACGGGCAAGACCGAAAGCGAACAAACGGAACTTCTAACCGAAGAAGCGGAAAAACTAATAAGGCACGTTTTCGACGTGCCTTTGGAAACCGATAAGGATTTAGCCGCACTCGGTGAAATTTACACAGATTGAACTTCTCCCAATGCGCTGTTATTTTAATCTTAATATGGAAAATTTCTCTAATGCCGCCGCTACAATGTTACAAGTTAAAACTACCGAATCTAAAGTCTGGCGAAATCGAATTGTGAATGGTGATTGTTTAGAAGTTCTGCGCGAAATGCCTGACAACCACGTTGATTTAGTTGTAACTTCACCCCCCTATGCCGATAGCCGAAAAAAGACATACGGCGGCATCCATCCAGACAAATACGTTGATTGGTTTTTGC
>JALZOE010000435.1 GCA_030857325.1 Acidobacteriota bacterium | reverse complement strand
TCTGACGGCGGCGATCGAAAAAATGCGCGAAGCGGGCGTCGAAATCGAAGAATTAAATCCAAGCACTTTGCGCGTCCGATGCGGCGGCAAAGGTTTGCAGTCAAAAGACGTTACGACCGAACCGCACCCGAATTTTCCGACCGATATGCAAGCGCAGTATATGGCTTTAATGACGCAAGCCGAAGGCACGTCAAAAATAACCGAAACGATTTTTGAAAACCGTTTTATGCACGCTTCCGAACTTGTCCGAATGGGCGCGAACATTCAATTTTCAGGCAATACGGCGATTGTTAGCGGCAAAACAGAGTTGATGGGCGCTCCCGTTCAAGCGTCCGATTTGCGCGCGTCGGCATCATTAGTTCTCGCGGCGCTTGCGGCAAACGGTGAAACGACCATCGACCGCGTTTATCATATTGACAGAGGTTACGAAAACATCGTCAAAAAACTCGGCGCAGTCGGCGCAAATATCGAGCGCGTTACAGACAATTTAACAACGACGGCGACGGAAGGAAAATAAAATCGTAGAAAAAGCCGAATGCAAAAATATGAAATAATTATTTATTGGAACGACGATGATTTGAAAAATTTATGATAAATATAAATTATCAGTTGAGACCAAAAAATCCACTGAATCAAAAAAACAAAGTTGATTAAAGGTAGCGCCCAAACTTCATTTTCTTTGTTAAATTTCCCGCCAAGCGCACTGAGTAGAAAAATGTATAAAGCTGTTGTAAGCGGAAATCCCAACTGAAAAATTGCATCGCCCATAATATAAAGTGCTTCTGAAAACGCACTGGGTTTTTGTCCGCTAATCCAAAACCAGGATGCCAAAAACATAAAAGGTAAAGCACAAATGATTGAAATGAAAGCCGCTTTTTTGTGAAATTTCATTTTCTATTCTAAAATAATTCGTCCAACGCTTCTTCCAAAGTCCGCACGCCGACGACGCGCATTCCGAGTAATTTTTCCAAGCCTTTTTTGTTCGACGCGGGCAAAATCAATTTTTTGAAGCCGAGCGTTTGCGCTTCGCGGGCGCGGGTTTCGCCTTGCAGGACGCCGCGCACTTCGCCCGTTAAGCCGATTTCGCCGAAAACTGCAATATCGGGCGGGATTTGTAAGTTGCGGAAACTCGAAGCAATCGCGGCGATGACGCCTAAATCCGCCGCCGGTTCGTCAATTTCCAAGCCGCCCGCGACGTTGATGAAAACGTCGTCGCCCGCGAGTTGGAAGCCGACGCGCTTTTCGAGAACGGCGATAAGCAGCGACGTGCGGTTGTAATCAAAACCCTGCGCCATCCGGCGACCCGTTCCGAATTTCGTGCCGGAGACGAGCGCCTGAATTTCGACGAGCATCGGGCGCGTGCCTTCCATACAAACCGTTACGACCGAACCGCTCGCGCCTTCGGGACGTTCCTGAAGAAAGACTTCCGACGGGTTGCCGACCGCTTTTAAGCCTTCGCCGGTCATCTCGAAAATGCCGATTTCGTTTGCCGCGCCGAAACGATTTTTCGTCGCGCGGATGATGCGGTGATTGTGATGACGGTCGCCTTCAAAATACAAAACCGTATCGACGATATGTTCCAATGCTTTCGGTCCGGCAATCGAGCCTTCTTTGGTAACGTGTCCGATTAAGAAAACCGGAACATTTGAACTTTTGGCGAACCTCATAAATTGTCCGGCGACTTCGCGGACTTGAGAAACCGAGCCGGGCGCGGATTCGATGCCCGGCGAAAAAACGGTTTGGATTGAATCGACAATAACGATGCTTGGCTGCATTCGTTCGATTTCCGTTAAAACCTGGTCGAGATTCGTCTCCGGCAGCAGAAAAAGATTTTCGGCGTGTAAGCCCAATCGTTCGCCGCGCATTTTTATTTGTCGTTCCGATTCTTCGCCGGAAACATATAAAACCTTCAAATTGTTTGAGCTTAATTTGTCGGCGACCTGAGCAACCAAAGTCGATTTGCCGATGCCCGGCGCGCCGCCGATAAGGACGAGCGAGCCTGAAACAATTCCGCCGCCCAAAACTCTGTCGAATTCGTCGATGCCGCTGGAGGTTCGGGCGTCGTCCTGCGATTCGATTTCGCCGTAGGCAATCGGTTTCGTGTCGCGAAACGAACTCGTAGCGACGCGCGAACTGCTGCTCAGAGAAGTTTTACCGACAGGCTGCGCCGACGGGCGAAATTTTTCTTCGACGAACGTGTTGAACTCATTGCAGTCGGGACATTTGCCGCTCCATTTTCTGGATTGATGCCCGCAGTTTTGACAGACATAGATTGTTGCCGGTTGTTTTGCCATTTTTAATCAGTAGTCAGTGGTCGGTAGTCAGTAAAATTGCTTGCTAGAAGTTAAAATTGACGGATGCTTGCTCATAATCAAATCTGCTTTTATGATAACTACAAATGTCGGCAAACAACAACCAACTGACCACCGACCACTGACTACTGACCACTGCTTTTATGTCTGTCCAATCCGTTCATCAATTCGCCGAAAAAGTCGCGCTTATAACCGACGGCGAAAATCCAATCGGGCGCGCCGTCGCGCTGCAATTGGCGTTGCAGGGTTGTTACGTTATTGTCGGTTTTTCAAATGTCTCGGAAGAAAACCGGCGCGCTTTGCAGGAATTGCAGTCTCTCGGAACTCTCGCCAATCACGTCGAATCTGATGTTTCAACCGTCAGAGGCGCGCAAAATCTCGTCTCGGAAGTCGAAAAACTTTACGGGCGGCTCGATTTGCTCGTCAATACTTTGAAATACCGAAGCGATTCGACGTTTGAAGAAACAAGCGAAGCCGTTTGGACGCGAACGGTTGACGCGAATTTGAAAGCAACGTTCTTCATTTTGCAGGCGGCGGTAAAATTGATGAAGGCGCGCCCGAAACCGGCAATCGTCAACGTCGTCGCCGAATGCAAAACGGACGAGAACGATTTAGCCTTTATTTTAACGCAGGAAAGCATCGTCGGTTTGACCGAATCTCTGGCAAAACGACTGACGCCGAAATTTCGCGTCAACGCCGTTTCCGTCGGCGAAGCGGAAAGGAAAACGGTTGAAAATTTAGACGCCGAATTGTTTCGCGCCCAAACCGGAATACAGTATGACGACGCGGCGCGGGCGATTTTATTTCTGCTTTCTTCGGAAGCCGTCGGGCTGAACGGACAGGTTTTGAAAGTCGAATGATTCAGCGCCGAAAAC
>JALZOE010000434.1 GCA_030857325.1 Acidobacteriota bacterium | reverse complement strand
GAGCTTTATCACAAATACGTCGGACACGACAACAACCGCGATTGGTATGCGTTTACGCAGGTCGAAACGCAGTTGACGGTCGATAAAATTCACAACGTCTGGCATCCGCAAATCGTCCACGACATTCACCAGCAAAGCGCGAACGGCGCGCGGATGTTTTTGCCGCCGTATCTGCCGCCCGTCGAGCCGAACGTGCCGAAGGAATTAATCGAAGGCTTTACGGAACTCGGAAATTTTATGGCGAACGATTTGCGCGGCAAAGGTTTCTCCGGCATCACAACCGCTTCGACCTACGACGCCTGGACACCGGCGCGCGCCTATTCGCATTATCACGGCGGCGTGCGGATTTTATCGGAAACGGCTTCGGCGCGTCTCGCCACGCCCGTCAACATTAAATTTGAAGATTTGCGCGGCAGTCTGGGCTACGACGCTAAACGCGAATCGCCCAATTTTTCACCCGTCTGGAAAGGCGGCGAATGGCACTTACGCGACATCACAAACTATATGACGACGGCGGCTTTCAGTTTGCTGAGACACGCTTCGGACAATCGGCAGAAATGGCTTTCGAGATTTTACGCGATTGGCAAAGAAGCCGTCAGACCGCGAAAAGACGGCGAATTATTTGCTTACATTTTGCCGTCGTCGCAAAATGAAGAGCAGAATTTGAAACGTAAGCACGTCCTTGGTTTACTCAAGCGCGGCGGCGTGGAATTTGGATTTGTTAATCCGGCTGACATTAAAAATACTCTGTTTCAGAACTATCTTAAATCAATTATTTCGCCGTTGTCTGAAAAAAACGGGTTCGACAAACTGGCAGTCGTAATTCCCGCAAATCAACCTTACGGAAATTTTGTCAAAGCGATGTTGGAAAAACAGGAATATCCGAATTTACGCGACGCTAATGGAAATCCGATCCAGCCTTATGATGTAACGGCACATACTTTACCGCTTTTGTTCGGCATTGAAGCCATTCCGATTTATCAATCGTTTAATATCAACTACACGATTCCAAAAAATTCTATCACCCTGAGTAAGAGTAATCCAATACCAGAGAAATTCGCCGTTTATCGTTCGCATAATCCTTCAATGGACGAAGGCTGGACGCGCTGGATTTTTGAAAATAGAAATTTCTGGCAAGTTAAACCGAATGCGGGAATAATTCAAAACCAAGAAATTCGCGGTGAAAATTTGAATTCCAAATACAAATCAATCATCTTCCCCGACCAATCGGCGAATCAAATCTTAAACGGTTTTCCAAAAGGCACGATGCCCGACGAATACACGGGCGGAACCGACGCGGACGGCGTGGCAAACTTGAAGAAATTTGTCGAAGCGGGCGGCACGCTCGTCTTTTTCAACCGCGCTTCAAACTTCGCCATCGAACAATTCGATTTGCCCGTCCGCGACGTAACGCTCGGTTTAGCGCGCAAGGATTTTTTCATTCCCGGCTCGATTCTGCGAACCGAACTCGACACAAGCAATCCAATCGCCAAAGGAATGTCGAAAGAATCAATCGCGTGGTTTGAAAACTCGCCCGCGTTTGAAATCACCGACGGCGCAACCGCGAAAATCATCGCCAAATATCCGGCGGACGCGAAAAGTGTTCTTCTTTCCGGCTACGCTCTCGGCGCGGAAAAGATTGCGGGCAAAGCCGCGCTCGTCGAAATAAAAATGGGCAAAGGCAAAATCGTTTTGTTCGGCTTTCGTCCGCAGTATCGCGGTCAATCACTGGCGACGTTTCCTTTGCTTTTTAACGCGATAGGAAATTAGCCACGAACAAACACGAAAAGACACGAAAAAGAAAACTATAAAAATTCTTTTCAAGTCATTTAAGTTTGTAAAAACTGAGAATGTTGAACAATTATTAGAAGAAAGCGAAAAACCTTTCGTGAAATTTCGTGTTTGTTCGTGGCTAAATTTTTTATGGATGAGAAAATCTTATACAAGGACATTTCTTATAAAATTGTCGGTTTGGCAATTGAGGTTCGCAAGGAATTAGGTTTCGGTTTTCTCGAAAAGGTTTATGAAAACGCTTTGATAATTTTGTTGGAGGAAAACGGAATAAAAGCCGAACAACAATTTCCGATAAAAGTAAGTTTTCACGGTCAAGTTATCGGAGATTACATTGCTGATATTTTAGTTGAAAATCAAATAATTTTAGAGTTAAAGGCGCAGGACAAAATTACTGATATTCACAAAGCGCAAACTTTAAATTATTTAAGAGCAACAAATTCACGATTAGCGATTTTATTAAATTTCGGCAAAGATAGGCTCGAATACGAAAGATTGGTTTTGTAGCCGCGAACACGCACAAAAGAAAGAAACGAAAAGTATTTTTAATTGGCTGCGCCGTAATCGTCTATTAAATTTCATTATTTTAATTTGGTTTTATTTTTCGTGTTTTTTCGTATTTGTTCGTGGCTAAAAATCTTAATTATGGAACAGCAACCGCGAACCATTGCCGAATTAGTTTCAATCGTCGAAGCCTTGATTTTCGTCGCCGACGAACCTTTGAGCGTTAAAACTCTGGCTGATGTTTTAGCCGAAGACCGCGAAACGATTGAAGCGGCAATCGGAGAACTCGAAAAAGAATACGAGACACGCGCGGGCGGTTTGCAGTTGCGGCAAATCGCGGGCGGCTGGCAAATTTCGACGCGCGCCGAATATCACGAAGAAATACGCGCGTTTTTGAAAACGCGCCCGAACGCGAAATTATCGCTCGCCGCTTTGGAGACGCTTGCCGTTATCGCTTATAAACAACCGGCGACCGTTCCTGAAATCCTAGAGATTCGCGGCGTCCAATCGGCTTCGGCTATAAAGACGCTGCTCGACAAAAAACTAATCGTAGCCTGTGGACGCAAGGAAACCGTCGGGCGACCGATGTTTTACGGCACGTCGAAGGATTTTTTGATTCAATTCGGTTTAAATGATTTATCTGAATTGCCTTCAATTGAGGATTTTGAGGATTTAATTCAATGATTTCACCACAGAGAACACAGAGATAAAAAATAGAAAATAAAAAATTATTTAGCCGACAATTTTCGTTATTCTTTTGTTGTTTTCCATTTCTCAGTGTTCTCTGTGCCTCTCTGTGGTGATATTCTTATTAGATTATGCAGGAAAGATTACAAAAATTAATCGCGCAAGCCGGAATCGCTTCGCGCCGCAAAGCCGAAGAACTAATCGAAAGCGGCGCGGTTACCGTC
>JALZOE010000433.1 GCA_030857325.1 Acidobacteriota bacterium | reverse complement strand
GGTTTGAGCAGCGCGCGCAATACCGGACTCGAAGCCGCGACCGGCGAAATTGTCGCTTACACGGACGACGACGCGCATCCAGACCCGCACTGGCTCAAATATCTCGCCGCGACTTTTTTGAAAACGACGCACGCCGGAATCGGCGGACCGAATATCGCGCCGCTCGACGACGGCGAGATTGCCGAATGCGTCGCCAACGCGCCGGGCGGTCCGATTCACGTTTTAACGAGCGACACCGAAGCCGAACATATTCCCGGCTGCAATATGGCTTTTCGCCGCGAGGCTTTGCTGGCAGTCGGCGGCTTCGACGCACAGTATCGCGCCGCCGGAGACGACGTTGACCTTTGCTGGCGCATTCAGGAAAAAGGCTGGACGCTCGGTTTCAGCCCGGCGGCAATGGTCTGGCATCACCGCCGCAATTCAATCCGCGATTATTGGAAACAACAGCAAGGTTACGGCAAAGCCGAAGCGTTATTAGAGCGAAAATGGGCGGACAAATATAACGCCGCCGGACATCTGACCTGGACGGGCAGACTTTACGGCAAAGGCTTGACCGAAGCCGTCAGATTCAGGCGCGGGCGAATTTATCAGGGCGAATGGGGCAGCGCGTTGTTTCAATCAATTTATCAGTCTCCAGCGGGTTTAATCGAATCTTTGCCGATGATGCCGGAATGGTATCTGGTCGTGGCGGTTCTCGCCGCGTTGGTTACGCTCGGCTTTTTCTGGCTGCCGATGTTCTGGTTCGCGCTGCTGCTCGTTTTAGCCGTCGCCGCGCCGATTGCGCAGGCGATTTTGAGCGGCTTCAAAGCGCAATTTATAACCACGCCGGTTAATCGTAAACAGGAATTCAAACTCCGTTCGATAACTGCTTTTCTGCATCTCGGTCAACCGCTGGCGCGTCTTAAAGGTCGGCTCAAATACGGTTTAACGCCGTGGCGAAATCGCGGGACGGAATTTTTCACTCTTCCCCTTGCCAAAACCGTTTCGTATTGGAGCGAAACTTGGCGCGAATCGTCGAACCGCTTACAAAATCTCGAAACTGCTTTGCGTTCGGACGGCGCGATTGTCGGGCGCAACGGCGATTTTGACCATAATTGGGATTTGTCTGCGCGCGGCGGAATGTTCGGCGGAACGCGCCTTTTGCTTTTGCACGAAGAACACGGTCAGGGAAAACAAGTCGTTCGGATTCGCACAAATCCGAAGGGAACTTTTTTCGTTCACGCTCTTGTTATCGTTTTGGCGTTGCTGAGCTTGTTTGCCGCTTTTGACAATGCGCTTTTTGCCGCCGCCGTTACCGGATTTTTTGCCCTTCTGATTGTGCTGCGGGCTTTTATTGAAGCAGGTTACACGACCGCCGCCGTTTTGCGGGCAGTTGACAAAGTTCGAGCGGAAGAGAAAGGCGTTATTTTGTCCGCGAAAAATCAACCGCTTTCGCGTGTGGAAGATAATTCCCAAATTGAAGAAACGACGGCTCATCAAACAGTCGAGCCGGTTCGACAATTCGAGCAAGGTTTGTAAATAAAATCGTGAAAAAGCTAAAACCCATAAAATATTTTGTTTGTTTGTCAGCCTTGTTAATCGGTCTGGCAGTTTCCGCCGTCGCGCAGGAGGAAAATGCGCGTTTGCAAGGCAGAGTGTTCGACGAAAACGGCGCGGTTGTTGTCGGCGCGACGATAATTTTAGAAGACAATCAAAATCAAAAACTAACCGCACTAACCGACGCGCAGGGACAATATCTTTTCACTAATCTTTCAAACGGAAAATACACTTTACTCGTCAACGCCCAAGGCTTTGCCGAATCTTCGCAGACAATCGAAATTAAAAACCCGACGACGCTCGACGTAACACTGAAAATTACCGTTAATGAACGAATTGACGTGCAAATTAAATCGGATAATTTAACCGCCGTAACCTTAACCGGCGCGAAAATTGACGCTTTGCCGTCCGACCCGCGACAACTGCGCCTGCGCCTGCAAAGATTAGCGAACGCGAGCGGCGCGGCAAACAATCTGGTCGTTTATGTTGACGGCTTCCGCGAAGAAGGCGCGTTGCCGCCGAAAGAAGCTATTTCGGCGATTTTGATTAACGCCGAACCGTTTGCCGCGCAGTTTCCCGAACCGGGAAAAGCGCGGGTCGAAATTATCACCAAACCCGCGACTGACCGTTTGCGCGGCGAACTGAATTTTTATTTCTCGGACGAATCTTTGAACGCCCGCAATTCGTTCGCGCCGAATCGCGCCGCGTTTCAAACGAGAAATTTCAGCGGCGTTTTAAGCGCGCCGATACAGCGTGAACGCTGGGGATTTTTCGCGGAGTTTTCGCGCAGCGAAACGGACGAAAATGCTGTCGTCAACGCTCTTGTTTTGAATCCGGCTTTGCAGCCCGCAAATTTTAATACGACGGTTTTGACGCCAATCAAAGCGACGAATTTTTCGATTCGGACGAGCCGGATTTTCGGTGCGAAACATACTTTTGACGCGCGTTATCTTTTTGCGGACGAAACGGCGAGCAATCAAGGTTTGGAAAGCGGTTTTGATTTGCCAGAGCGCAGCGTAAATCGTTCTTCGCGTGATAATACTTTGCGTTTCTCGCTCGTTTCGGCATTGAGCGAAAAATCCCTTAACGAAGCGCGTTTGAGCTTCAGCCGCAGACATTCAAACGCTTTTGCGCTCAATCAAAATCCGGCGATTTTCGTGCTGGATAATTTTACGGCGGGCGGAAATCAGGAATCTTTATTTTTGGATGACACGACACAAAATCTTCGAGGCGAAGACAATTTCACGCGTATCGCCAAAAATCATTCTTTGAAATTCGGCGTTCTGGCTGAAGCGGTCAAACTTGAAAACACAGACCGCTCAAACTTCGACGGAACTTTTATTTTCGGCACTGATTTTGACCGCGGCGCGACGGGCTTTCCGCTTCCCGGAACGCCGATTATCACGCCGCTTGAAAGCTATCAAAGAACTTTGCAGCGTCGCGCCGGTTATCGTCCGCTGCAATTTGTCATCAATCAAGGAGACCCGTTCGTCAGTTTGACACAGTGGCAAACGGGTGTTTTCGCGCAGGATGATTGGCGAATTTCAAAACGTTTGACCGTTTCCTACGGCTTGCGGGCGGAATTTCAAACGAATCTCGACGGCAAAATAAATCTCGCGCCGCGAGCGGCGATTGCCGTGCGACCTTTTAAAAATATCGAAAGCAGTTTGCGCG
>JALZOE010000432.1:524-3221 GCA_030857325.1 Acidobacteriota bacterium | reverse complement strand
AAATTTGATTGAGTATTAACAAAAATTTCTTTCATTACAGAAAAGGGATAAAAGGATTTTACTTAAAAAGGTTTTACTTAAAAAACCTCGCTTTTTATTTCAAAAGTTGAGGTTTTTAAGTAAATAAAATTGTTTTTCAAACTATCAAAGTATTAGTTTGATGTCGGGGATTAGACTGGAAATACCGAAAATTCAGAGTTTTGAATTTACCAGCTTTTGCCGGAAGCGTCTTCGGAGCAATAAAATGAATTTTCCCGTCGATAGTAAGACTTTGAGTATTTTTCACAACATCTTCGCTTTCTTCGGAACGCTCAATCCCGATGGTATTGTAACAAGCATCGACGGCAAAATGTTAAATAAACTAAAATCGAGACGCGAAATTTTAATCGGTCAAAAGTTTCTGGATGTGGTTTATTGGCAATCTTCAAAATATAATTTGGAGAAACTCGAAACCGCCATTGCCGAAGCCGCTGTCAAAAATGTGAAATCGACTTTTGATTTGGGGTTAAGTGATAAAGAGAAAATATTTATCGAATTATTTTTACAGCCTGTATTCGGTAAGGAAAATATCCCGGAATACATATTTTTCGGCGCTCAAGACATTTCCAATCGCAAAAACGGCAATAAAAGAAAAATAACCGACGATAAATTTGCCGACTCAATGTCTGCCGATATTTACCAGCGCGAAAAAAAAGCCAGAAGCGAAGCCGAAGAAGCAAATCGCTCGAAAGACTTTTTTATTGCCGTTGTTTCACACGAACTCCGCTCGCCGCTTAATACGATTTTAGGTTGGACGAAAATTCTACTCACAAGGGAAATAGATGAAGCCATCCGAAAAAACGCGCTCGAAACAATAGAAAAAAGCGCCCGTTCGCAGGCTAAACTAATTGACGACTTAGTTGATTCGGCACGAATTTCATCGAGTAAACTTCAATTAGAGTTTCGCCGAATCAATCTTTTTGAAGTTTTGAAAGCGGTTTACAAATCGCAAAAACCTGTAGTCGAAGCTAAAAACGTCAGCCTGGAATTTACCTCCGATAATGAAAATATTCAAATTTCCGGCGACGCGGCAAGGTTACAACAAATGTTTACAAACCTGATTTCCAACGCCCTGAAATCCACAAAAGCCGGAGAAAACATAAAAATCGGCGTCGAAACCGGTGAAAATGAAGTAAAAGTTTTTGTAACAGACGACGGACAGGGAATCAAACCCAACACGTTACCCGGCGTCTTTCGGCAATTTCAGCAGGACGGCGAAAAACTCTCGCTTAACCGGGCAGGATTGGGACTGGAATTATCGCTGGTTAAAATTTTGGTTGAAAAACACGACGGAAAAGTTTACGCCGAGAGCGAAGGCGTTGGTTGGGGCTCGACCTTTGCGGTAGTTTTGCCGCTGCCGAAAGAAGACCGGAAAATAACGTCGGCGAGTGAAACAGGCGAGTAAAAAATGTAAAACTTTTGAGCGGAATCGATGTTTTAATTGCCCAAAACGATTTTGGTTCACACGAGGTTTTACAACTCTTTTTGGAACAGAGCAGCTCGAATGTCAAAAGCGCTGAATCTGCTTTATATGTCGTGAAATTGTTTATACAAAATAAAATTTGCCGGTCAAAAAACTCATTTTCCCCAATACAACGAAATCGCCGTCGCTTTACCGGCGTCGAATTTCGGTTCGATTTTTTTATAATAAATCTCGGAAGGCGAAACGGCTTCGGCGACTACATATAAATCTTCGTAAGAATCGAGATTATCCATCCACATCCACGAGCTTTCAAAGTTTAGTTCTCCACCTTTTAAGGCTGACCTGATGCCCGAAGCCGAGGAAATATACCTGATTGCATTTTCATCCTTAACGAAAAAGTGCAGCTTAATTGCCGCGTCCATTTTCGGCGTGTAAAGTTTTCAATGAAGTATTTTCGTCTGCGTGTCTAAAACCGCCTGTCTGACAAAAGGCACGTCCATATTTGTCGCGGGCGTTTCCGGCGGCAATTTTAACCGCTTGCATCTGGTGGAATAATTGGAGTTATAAGTTTCTTCAGTTACGACGGAATTAAAACTTTTATAAACAAACGCCGCTGCTGCAACGATAAAACTAAAAAGCGCAAAACCTAAAATATGTTTTTTCATTTTTTCTATTTTTCCTTCGACAATCTTTTATAAAATGAGAATAAAACAATTTCCTGCGAATTAAAAGAAAAATCAGACAAATCTCGCTCCAAAAATATTTCCGTTTCGCGTTATTTTCAGCTTTGCCGAATCCATTTCCAGACTTCGGGAATCGTGGCGCGTTTGCCGTACATCAGCATTCCGACTCGATAAACGCGCGACGCCAGCCAGACGAGTCCGAAAATCGCCAAAGCGTTTGATAAAATCGCCAGCGCGATTTGCCAGAACGGAGGCGTTTCGATGGCAATCCGCACGGGCATCGTCAGCGGCGCGATAAACGGCGCGATTGAGACCCAGAAGGCAAACGTCGAATTTGAATCGCGCACAATCGGAAACGTGCAGTAAAATCCGGCAAGCAGAAGCACGACCGGAATCATTGCAAACTGTCCGCCTTCCTGCGTCGTTGTTACCATCGAACCGATAAGCGCGAAAATCGTGGCGAAAACGAAAAATCCGAGAAGAAAGAAAATAAAGAAATAAAGCACTGACGAGACGGAAATATTCGGCATCGAAAGCGGGATTCCCATTGCG
>JALZOE010000432.1:0-514 GCA_030857325.1 Acidobacteriota bacterium | reverse complement strand
CGACGAGTTTTCCGAGCATCAGTTCAAACGGTTTTGCCGAGGAAAAAAGAATTTCGGCAATGCGCGTTTCCTTTTCTTCGACGACCGCGCCCATAATCACCTGTCCGTAAATCGCCAGAGTTACATAAATTAAAATTCCGATTATTAAAGCCGCGCCGAAGCTGCCGCCCTCTTTTTCCTCGCCTTTTTCGTTGACCGACGTTGCTTTTAAATCGATTCTCCGGCTCAATTCTTTTAGTTTTGTCTCGCTGATATTGGCATTATTAAGACGCTGCGACAAAACCGCTTCGTTTAAGGCGTCTTCGAGCGCCGAATTAGATACGAAATCGCCTGCTTTCCGGGAATAAAACTCGACGTTGACATCGGCGGCATCGATATTTTGCGGAATAATCAAATAAGAATCGAGTTGTTTTTCCTGAATGCGCCCGTTAAGTTCCCGCCGGATTTGTTCGGTTGATTTTTCATTCGCGTCGTAGTCGATAAAAGCAAAACTGCCCCTCAACTGCCGCGTTCC
>JALZOE010000431.1 GCA_030857325.1 Acidobacteriota bacterium | reverse complement strand
GTCTCTATGTGGTGAAAATTGTTTTATGACGAAAGTCAAAATCTGCGGCATCACAAATTTAGAAGACGCTCTTCTTTCGGCGAAATTCGGCGCAGACGCGCTCGGATTTAATTTTTACCCGAAAAGCTCGCGTTACATTTTGCCGGAAAAGGCGCTCGAGATTATCGAACAATTGCCGCCGGAAGTCTTAAAGGTCGGCGTTTTCGTCAACGAAAATTTAGAGAAAATAATTGAAATCGCCCGAATCGCTAAACTCGACGCGCTTCAGCTTCACGGCGAAGAAACACCGAAATTTGCCAGCCGATTGAAGGCAAAAGCCAATCTCGAAATAATCAAAGCCTTTCGCGTTTCAGAAAATTTCAAACCCGAAGATGTTTTGCAATACGAAGTCGACGCTGTTTTGCTTGACGCTTACAATCCAAAAGAACACGGCGGAACGGGCGAAACTTTCGATTGGGAAATTGCGAAGAAAGTTCAGGAAATTTTCCCGAAAATGTATCTCGCGGGTGGACTCTCGGCGGAAAATGTTTTGCAGGCACTTGAAAATGTAACACCTTTTGCAGTTGATGCTTGTAGTTTATTGGAAAAGGAAAAGGGTTTTAAGGACGCGCGAAAAGTCAAAGATTTTATTTTTGCAGTAAAATAGTTTTATGGATTTTCAACCGAACGAACGCGGATACTGGGGCGAATTCGGCGGGCGGTTTGTTCCCGAAACGCTGATGTCGCCGCTCGAAGAATTGACGGGCGCGTATTTTGCCGCGCGCGACGACGCGGATTTTCAAGCCGGGTTTTATAAATTATTAAAAGATTTTTCCGGTCGCCCGACCCCGCTTTTTCACGCGAAAAGATTGTCGGAAACTTTGGGCGGCGCGCAGATTTATCTCAAGCGCGAAGATTTAAATCACACCGGCTCGCACAAAATCAACAATGCTATCGGGCAGATTTTGCTGGCGCGACGAATGGGGAAAAAGCGAATTATTGCCGAAACCGGCGCTGGCCAGCACGGCGTGGCGACGGCGACGGTTTGCGCGCTGTTCGGGTTGGAATGCGTCGTTTATATGGGTGCGGAAGACGTGCGGCGGCAAGCGCTCAATGTTTTTCGGATGAAACTTCTGGGCGCGGAAGTGCGGGAAGTTCACGCGGGCGCGAAGACTTTGAAAGACGCGATAAACGAAGCCTTGCGCGATTGGGTAACGAACGTCGAGACGACTTATTACCTTTTGGGAAGCGCGCTCGGACCGCATCCGTATCCGCTGATGGTCAGAGATTTTCAAAGCATAATCGGACGCGAGACACGCGAGCAGATTCTTGAACAAACGGGCGAACTGCCCGATTGTCTGGTAGCTTGCGTCGGCGGCGGTTCAAATTCGATTGGTTTATTTCATCCATTTTTGCGGGACGAAAACGTAAGAATGATTGGCGTCGAAGCGGGCGGCAAAAGCGACGATTTGGGCGAACACGCGGCGCGGTTTAATAAAGCCGGCGGCGGGAAAATCGGAGTTTTGCAGGGAACGAAAAGTTTTCTTCTACAGGACGAACACGGGCAAATCGCGCTGACGCATTCGATTTCCGCCGGTCTCGATTACGCTTCGGTCGGACCCGAACACGCCTTTTTGCAGTCAATCGGGCGCGTCGAATACGCTTCGGCAAACGACGCCGAAGCGCTCGCGGCATTTCAAACCTTGTCGCAAACCGAAGGCATTATTCCCGCTTTGGAGTCGGCGCACGGCATCGCGCACATCTTAAAAATCGCGCCGGAAATGTCGCCCGACCAAACGATTGTCCTCAATCTTTCGGGGCGCGGCGATAAAGATGTCAATCAGGTTCAGGAAATGCTGGAAGATAAACAATTAACCACAAATGAACACAGATAAAGATAAAAACAAAAAGTAAGTTTCAACTTATCCTTGTAAAATTCGTGTTTATCCGTGTAAATCTGTGGTTTCAATTTCTCAAATGAAAAATCGAATTGACGAAAAATTCAAACAACTAAAAGCAGAAAATCGCGGTGGTTTCATACCGTTTATCGTCGCGGGCGACCCGAATCTGGACGCGACGAGAGATTTAATTTTGGAATTGTCAAAACAAGGCGCGGGTGTTATCGAACTCGGCGTTCCGTTTTCTGACCCTGTAGCCGACGGCGTAACGATTCAGGCGTCTGCCGAGCGCGCTTTGCAGAATCCGATTTCGGTAAAAAATATTCTGCAAACTGTTGCCGAAGTTCGCGCCGCACAATGCGAGACGCCGGTTATTTTGTTCAGTTATTTTAATCCGATTTTGCAGTTCGGCTTACATAGATTTGCCGAAGAAGCCGTAAAATCGGGTGTTGACGGCGTTTTAGTAACCGATTTAGTGCCGGAAGAAGCGGAAGAATTTCGCCTGATTTTAGCGGAAAAGGATTTGGTGCTGGTGATGCTTGCCGCGCCGACTTCGAGCGACGAACGATTGCGGAAAATCTGCGGTAAAGCGAGCGGTTTCGTCTATGCGGTTTCGCGCGCGGGCGTTACGGGAGCGCGCAATGAAACGAGCAATGACGCGGAAAATCTGGTTCAAAGACTGCGAAAATTTACCATTTTGCCCGTCGCCGTCGGTTTCGGCATCTCAAACGCGGCGCAGGTTGCGGACACCTGGAAATACGCGGACGCGGCGGTTGTCGGTTCGGCAATCGTCGCGGAGATGATGAGATTAACGCCGAATCCGAAAGAAGTTCCGGCGGATTTTGTCGAAAAAATCGGGAAATTTTCACGCGCGCTTTTGCCGGATTAGGAAAAGCGCGCCGGAAAAAATTAAAAACGAACGTATCGAAAAATTTATTAAAGAAAGTCAGCACTTTATGAAACGGCACGTCAAAGCACCGACCGGAACGGAATTAACCTGCAAAAACTGGCTTATCGAAGCCGCGTATCGAATGATTCAGAACAATCTCGACCCGGAAGTCGCCTTTGACCCGGACAACTTAATAGTTTACGGCGGGCGCGGCAAAGCGGCGCGGAATTGGGAAAGTTTTGACGCGATTTTGGAATCGTTAAAAAATTTGGAAGCTGACGAAACGCTGCTTGTTCAATCGGGAAAACCCGTCGCCGTTTTCAAAACTCATGCGGACGCGCCGCGCGTTTTGCTCGCCAATTCAAACATCGTTCCGCATTGGGCGACGCAGGAAAATTTCGACCGATACGAGCGCGAAGGCTTGATGATGTATGGACAGATGACGGCGGGAAGCTGG
>JALZOE010000430.1 GCA_030857325.1 Acidobacteriota bacterium | reverse complement strand
ATATTTTCCAAATGAAGCCGCGCGATGCGAGCTACATTATCGTTCCACATCAATAAATGTAAACCGGCTTCGGCTCTCCGGCGGTTGATTAAATCAAAAACACGGCGTTCAAGCTCCAAGCCGCCGACGGATGTTTTTCTTAAAGTTTCCGGTTTGGAATCGGCTTCGTATTTCTTATAGTCTTTTTCGTTTTTGAAAATACGCGGGCGCGTCGGCAAAGCGATTTTTGCGTCGCCGCCAGAGAAAGAAAAATATTTTCTGCCGGTTTCAATCGAAAATTTTTGAGAAAATCCGGTTTGAACCGCAACGGAAAAGAAAGAAAATAAAAGGATTAATTTAAAAAGGGAAAAAACAGTTCGAGACTTCATCGATAACCTCACTTCGGGAATCAGACAATCTCAAAAAAAGTATTTGAGACTCACGATTTTGCGCCTGCCGCATCGCTGCGGAGTTGCCTTTATCGGACAAGGTTTGAATAATTTTTCAGGTTATTCGTTAAATTTTACGTGGGGCAATTTCTGACAGGAGAAAGAACTTGCTGTCTATAACAGATTTGTAATAGGGAGATATTTCCAGATAAAGTTTCAATTAACGTTACTGTTTTATTTGGCTCTTTGCAGTTTGAATTTTAAGCGCGTCGTCTGTTCGGCTTCAAAAGATAAATTCAGTGATTTTTGCCAGGCTGATTTCGCCGATTCGAGCTTTCCCTGCTTGGCGTAAACGTCGCCGAGATGCTCCTGAATCGTAGCCGAGGAATCGTCGTTTCGCATCGCTTCCTTCAAATATTTTTCGGCTTGATTGAGATTTCCCAGCTTAAAATACGCCCAGCCCAAGCTGTCGAGATATGAAGGATTAGTCGGGTCGATTTTTACGGCTTGCTCGATTAAATTCAGAGCTTCGTCGAGTTTCGTATCTCGTTCGATTAAAAAATAACCCAGATTATTAAGCGCAATCGGATTTCCCGGCGATTGTTTCAAAAGCTCGCGCAGAATATTTTCAGCCGCCGCGAAATTGCCGGACGTTTGCTGCGCCGTCGCCAGAGTTAATTTGCCGATTTGTTTTTTCTCATCGCTTTGACCGGTCGAGATTGCCTGATTTGCCGCTTCTATCGCTTCTTTGCCGCGTTTTGCCTGCGCGTAGAGATTCGAGATAAAAATATAATTTGTAAAATCGTCATACATCGGCGCGGCAATTGAAAACGTTCCTTCTTCGCCGATTCGGACGCCGCCGCCATTTGTCGCCGCCGTTTTTCTGTTTATCAAAGGCTTTATCAGGGCGACGGCTTCATCGACCTTCCCGCTTTCGGTCAAAACCGTGGCTTCGAGCCTCAAAAGCCCGTAATCGTCGGCATTTTTTGCACGCAGTCGGCGAATCGCGCCGAGAGCTTCCGACATTTTTCCCGTTTCGCGGTAAAACATAATAAGCTGGCGGTCGGGAAATAAATCCTGCTTTCCTAAAAGCAGTCGGGCGCGTTCGATTAAAAGTTTGGCGTCGGCTGGTCGATTCGCTTTTTTATAAATTTGAATTGTTTTCTCAAGCGCGCGAATCGTAAAATCCCGTTCCTCGTCTCCGACAATCGAATCCCTATCGACTCCGCGAACCGTCAAAGCGTTTTCGTAGGCGGCGACGGCTTCGTTAAAACGGTCGAATCCGGCATAAATATCGCCGAGCGCAATCTGTAGATTGGCGGCTGAAATTTTGTCCGTGCCGCCAATTTCAGCCGAAAACTCGCGCAGGATTTTTGCCGCCTTTTCGACGTTTCCGGCGCGCGCTTCGACCTGCGCCAGAAGCGAAATTAAGGAAACGTTTTTCGGGTTGGCATAAACCGCCAGCGTCAAAGACTGACGGGCGACCGCCGAAGAATTAACGTCAGCCGATTGGACGGCTTCGCGGAGAAGCTCGACGGCGGGCGCGTTTTCCGGGTTATCGGCGATTGTTCGGCTCAAAACTTCTATCGATTCCTTAAATTGTCCGGTTTCGAGTAGAGCTTCACCAAGTTTTAACGACGCGCTTTCGGGTGATAAATCGGATTCCGCGCCCATAACCGTTTGATAAAAACGCATTTCGAGCGGCGACGACGCCGACAGCCAGTTTTTCAAGGCGTCGATTCGTTCGGGCGTTTTGTTCGTTTTTGCGTAAAGCTCGCTTAAAAAAGCAAACGCTTCGGCGTTACGCGAATCGAGACGGGCGATTTGCTTCCATTCGGCGATTGCTTTTTCCGTAAAAGCTGCATCCAGATTGCCGCGGTTAAACTGACTTTTAATCGTGTAAAGCCGCCCCAATAGAAGATGTCCGCCGAAATTGTCGGGACTGAGTTTAACGGCGGTTTTCGCCAGCGAAATCGCTTCTTCGATGCCGTTTGCCGTTGTATTTAAAGTCAATTCCGCCAAAACCGTGTAGGCTTCGGCTAAAGTCGGGTCGAGTTCGATTGCGCTTTTCACCGATTCGGCGGCAAGCTGCGCGGTGTTTCCGGTTTTGGGCGCGCGGCGGCGGCTCAAGTTCCATAATATACGTTGCGCGTTCAGCAATTTGACAAGCGCCCGTTCGCGCCTTTCGCGTGAGATTTCCGAAGATTCAGACGCGTTGGCAGGTTTTGGAGCGGGTTTTATGTTCGTTTGCGGAAATACGGTCGGCGAGCAAACCAGAACGAGACCGAGCGCGGCAATTTTTGTTTTCATTAAAAATTCCTCTTAAACCCTTTCCAAACTTGCGGCAATTTTGCGCCAGACCGATTTGCGCGGAAAGTTTATGACAAAAACAATCAGAGAAACCAAACCGGCGCGCAGCACGTCGTTTTTAGCGCCGTTTTGCAAAGCTATTACAACACCGAGGACGGTGATAATTTCCGCCATCGAACCCAAAATAATCGAGTTTGTCTGCAATTTTCCCAAAAGTCCCGAAACGCCTTTTGATAATTTTACGTCTTTTAATCTTTCCCATTTCAAAAAAACGCGGCGCAAAACAAACGCTCCGACGGCGATAAAAATAATTGCTATCCACAAAGGCGTCAGAGAATCCGAATTGACCGGATTCTCAGCGTCTTTAATAAAAAACCAGCACGCGGCAATCAATGCCGCGGCTGTCCAAATCTGCGCGAAATAAATTATCGCCGTCGTGCGGTAGCGTTTATCGAGTTCCGAAAGCCTTTCCGTTGAAATCACGTCCATATATTTTAGCCTTAACTAAAAAACTAAAATTTATTTCTGCGATTGTTTTTGAGTCTGTGAAATAA
>JALZOE010000429.1 GCA_030857325.1 Acidobacteriota bacterium | reverse complement strand
CGCGTCGCCAAATCGATTCCTTATGTCGGCACGGCGATGGCAATCGGCTTGGTCGGCTATGACATCAAAAGAAAAGGCGTCGTCAAAGGCATCTTAAATTCCGGCATCGACGCGATTCCGTTTGTCGGGCTGGGCAAAAACGTCGTTGAATTTTTTACCGGCGACATATTCCCCGATAAAAACCCGTTGAATCAGAAAAAAACAAAATTATGAAAAGCGAACTTTCGAGAGTGAAAAGGATTTTTACAATCGCGGCGGCGTTTTTGTTTTGCCTGTGTCTTTCGTCTTCGGCGGTTGACGCGCAGACCTCAAAACGCAGAACCAGAAGAACGCTTCAGCCGATTGTCGTCCCGACGCCTTTTCCGCAAGGCGGCGAGCCGGTCGTTATCAGCCGAGCCGCAGACCAGCAAAACGAAAATCAAATTTTCGTCCAGCCGCAGCCAGCGCCGCAAAATCAGGCGGAGACGAGCGAGAATTCCGACGACGGAATGAACGATTTGAAAGCGCGCGTAAAATCTCTCGAATCGAAAAATGCGAACGAATACGACCAAAAGCAAAAACGTCTCCTGCTCAATCTCGATATTTTAACCCGCGCCGAAACGCGTTCCGAATCGCTCCGCAAACAGCTTTTCGATATGATTGAAAAGGAAAGCACCGTAAAAACGCGGCTCGAACAAATAGAAAACGATTCGCGCCCCGAAATGATCGACCGTTCCGCCGCTTTTGCCGGCTCCTTGCGCCCCGAAGAAATCCGCGACGCCCGCCGCAAAAATATGGCGAGCGAAAAAGTGAATCTGCAAAATCTTCTAACCGAAATCCAAAACAGCCGCACAAGTCTCGAAACGAATTTACAGAAATCCGACGCGCTGGTCGAAAAACTGCGCTTTAAGCTCGAAAAAGATATTGACGACGCTTTGACGGACGAGCCGAAAAATTGATTTATCAATTCAAGCCGCCGTTTAAGAAATTTGCCCGCAAAAAAAACGCGGAAAAGATAGCCGAAATCGAAAAACTGTAAAAATAAATTTAAGTTTTTCGATTTCGGCTATCTTTTTCGTATTCTTTCGCGTACTTTCGTGGGCAAATTTTCTTTAGAATTTTGATGCGCGTCTGCCAAAGGTTGTTACTTTGTTTTAGCTTTCGGTTTCACAGGTTTTACATTTTTCTCGCAGTCTTTGACCGCCGCGATAACCGCCAGCGTTCGCAGGTATTTATCGTTAAAACTTTCCGCCTGCGCGAGCGCGCCTTGAAAATCATTGCGGCTGATTTCGTAAAATGTTTTATTTAAATCGAATCCCGGCACGTCGTAGCTGGCATAAAACATAAATCCTTTTCCTATAATCTGCTGCGTCTGGCTGCTCGAAAACAAATTCGGACTCTCAATCGCGTTTGCCGTTTTGACCGCCAGCGCGAGCGAATCGAGCGCGTTGGAATGACTGATTTTTTCATAGACGTGCGCCAAACCCATTAAAATCTGCGCTTTTTCCACCGAATCGGGCGCTTTCGCCGCCATTTGATAAACTTCCAAAAGCGCGTCGAGCGATTCGTATTTCGTGTTCGCCTCGTTTAATTTTGCTTCGGCAATATCGAAATATAAAACGGCGCGATTTTCGATTTTAGCGACTTTTTCAGCGTGTTTGCGGGCTTCGTCAAATCGTTTTTCTTTCGTCGCCAATTTTGCGCGCTGGTAATAAAAATAATTTATCGTGCCGACGCGCGCCGCGTCTTCCCGTATTTTGTCGAGCCAGCTTTCCGCCGCTTTGAAATCTTCTTCCTTTTTCGCCGAAGTCGCCAACTGGTAAATCAGAGAATCTTTTAATTTGCCTTCGGCGTCGGCTTTTTCAACGTCTTTTAATTTTTCGGCAAAGGATTTATTCCAGTTTTCGCCCTGTTCGTTTCGTTTGTTGGTGGAATCCATAATCTCGTTTGAAACGGTGGAGTTTGCCTGCAATTTAGACTGTGAAAACATCGGCATCAAATCGGGAATCTGTTGCGCGACGACTGTTTCAAGTTCATTTAAGGCAATGACGGCGACGGCTGATTCGGGCGTGCCGGTTTGCAGAGATTTGCCGGTGTTTTCAGCCGTCAGCCGCGAGACACGGCGAAAAAGCGTCGTCAAGAATTGTCGCTTTAAATTCGGATTTGGCGAAAAATTTGGCGGAACGCTCGTTCCGAGACTGTATTTTTCGATGCCGAAAATTCTTTCCCGACCAAACGGATAAGCCGACAGGTAAAGCAGCCGATAAACTTCCGCGTCGGCGTAATTGGCGAGCAGCTCCGCGTAAATCGAATCGGCGAGCGCCTGATTATTTCCCGCCATTTGATACAAATTGAAATACCAGCTATTGGTCAGCGGATATTTCATTACGCGGCGCGCCAGCGATTGCGCCAAATCGGGGTTTTCCTTAGCGATTCTCGAAGCGATTCCGAGAAGTTTCTGCGTCTCGCTGCTGCGGTCGTATTCCTCGCGCATATCTTTTTCTTTATCTTCGTCAAATTCCTTTAAAACGACTTCGCTCAACCGTTTAGCCCATTGCGCGTCGCGTTTTGCAATGGCTTCGATAACCATAAAACGGTAATCGGGTTTGTATGAGATTAAACCTTTGTTGTCGGATTTTTCCAATCCTTTTTCCCGAAAACGGTTTTGAGCGACTTCAAACGCTTCGGTAAAATATCGGCGCGCCGCTTCCTCGTCGCCCGTCCAGAGAAAATCGGCGACTTTTATCAAAACATTGGCGCGCCGGTCGGTTTCGCCGAGCGTTCGGCTGAAATCGGCTTGCTGCTCAATCAGTTGACGCGCCAACTGCGCGTCGCATTGTTTGATTGGTTTTTTCGGCGCGGTTTGAGCAACCGAATTCGAGGCGGCAAGCAATAAACAAAAAGTCAGCGAAAAGCAGAGTTGTTTCATAGGTTTTTCTCCGGCGATAAATTTCTTACACGCTGTTAAAGTAACTTTGTTCACATTTTACTGCAAGAAAAATAAGCTGCCGCGTTCAGAAAGCATAAAACCGGGCATTGAGTTACGAGTTGTGTAGTAAATGCTTTCGGATGGAGCGCGGACATCCTGTCCGCTTTTGAACGCGCTTTGGCGTTCGCAAAGGTTTAGATAAAAATTACGATGTTTAATTTAATCGGACATTTTAGATTGCTTTGGCAATCTTTGCGGACAGGATGTCTGCGCTCCGACGCGCCGCGCGCTTTAGAGTTTGAAAATGAGGAGTAAGGTTTATGAGTTTCAAA
>JALZOE010000428.1 GCA_030857325.1 Acidobacteriota bacterium | reverse complement strand
GACAGCAAACAAAATCGCTCTGTAAACCAAAAAATTAGACTTTAACATCTTCTTCATTCTGAAAATCAATTTACCACGCCGAAAGACAAAAATTCATTTTTCTGCTAGTATTTCTATAAACATATATTGAAAAGGGAGAAATTATGCTTTCATTGGAAGATTTACTTGGACAGCAGAAAGGCGCAGAAACCGCTAATCAAATCAGTCAGATGCTCGGCGCGAATCCGACTGAAACCAACAGCGCGATACAGCTGGCGCTGCCGATAATCGTCAGCGGATTGGCGAAAAATGCCGCCGAGCCGCAGGGCGCGGAAAATCTGGCAAATACTTTGCAGAAAAATCACGACGGCGGAATTTTGAGTAATCTGGGCGATTACTTAAACAATTCAAGCTCCGACAATTCAAGCTCCGATTCAAATGACGGCATCGGAATTTTAGGACATATTTTCGGGCAGAAACAAGGCGCGGTCGCCCAGCAGATAAGCAAAAATTCCGGTCTCGATATGGGACAAATCGCGCAGCTTCTGATTGTTCTCGCGCCGATTGTAATGGCTTATCTGGGCAGACAAAAACAACAGCAAAATCTCGACGCCGACGGACTTTCAAACATACTCGGTCAAAAACAGGAGCAAATTCAGTCGTCAAACAATTCAATTCTGGAAAAGATTATGGATTATGTCGATTCAAATCAAGACGGCAATTCGATGGACGACATCGCTTCGCTGGCGGCAAATTATTTGTCAAGAAATAAAAATTCTTAAAATTTTTAAGATTTGTTAAACAAAAAAGGGAAAGCATTTCGATGCCTTCCCTTTTTTTTACTTTTAGAGTTTTTCAAATGTTTGAATAACTCTTTATTGTGCCGGTTGTATTTCTCTTAAACCCTTAAAGTCATAAGTGATAAAAAGATTTAAGGCGTTTTCCTTTATATCGGCGCGAACGTCCTTGACCTGCGCTTTTAACGTTCCGCCGGTCGCCATAATCGGCAGATTCAGGGCAATTTGCTGCCCGCGCAGCAGAACAATCGGATTGACGCGATTATTGAGAGAAGTCTGCACAATCGGCGTGATAAAACCGCTGACGACCGGATTTACGCCGTCGAGATTAACCGTGTCGATTGTTAATTGCCCGAAGACGGTCTGCTGCGCTTCGTCAAACCGCAGATTCATACTCGCCTGCGCCCAGCCCGCAAATTCAATGCACTGCCCGAAAACCGACGTGCTTCCGTTAAAAGCGAGCGGCGCGTTGATTTTTCCGTCTTCGAGCCGAACGCTCGATTGAACGCCGCTGCCTTCGGGCAGAAGCGTGATTTTGCCCGCGCAGCCGCCGTCCTGAAAAGCGATTTTTTCAGCCTTAAATTCAGACTCCGCAAAATTTTGTCCGGTCAGATTAAGCGGAAAAGACGGAGCGTTCATATCGCGGAAAATCGTTGCCAGAACAGTGTCGAAAAACTGCTGGTTTAAGGAAACGGTCGCCGTCGCCTGCGGGCTGGCGTTCGGGTCGGGCGCTTGAATCGGCGCGCCGGGAAGTTGTGATGCCCGCGGCGCGCCGCCGAAATAGAAGAAAACGAGCGCGCCGCCAATTATTAAACCGACGACCGCGCCCAATAAAAGAAGTAAAAATTTGCTCATTGGTTTTTCCTTTTATTCGCGGTTATTTACGGTGTCGCCGTAGCTGTCGGAATGGTCGAAGGAGTTTCCGCCTGCACCGATTTCATCATCTGTCCGATAACCGCCGTGGCGACGCTGAAAATGGCGTTTAATTGGCTGCGAATCTGTTCGGGTTCGACCTTTGCCAAATCGGTCGGCTCGGCGAACAAATTCGGGTCAACATCCGTCCGAATATTATTGATTTCCGTGACGAGATTTACGGCGTTGACGCCCTGAACGTTGCCCTGCGCCGCCGTATTTGTAAAAGAACGAAGGGGAAGACCGGTTTCCTTATCGACAAAGATAAACGATTCGGTATTTACCTGTCCCGCCTGCGTCTGCGTGTTTGTCGTCGAAGCGAAACGGTATTTTATCGCGTCGCGCCCGTCGATTCTTTCCTCGCCGACCTGCTCGACGCCTTTCATATTTTTTAATTGATTGACGATTTGCTCCGGCATCAAAAGACGGCGAACTTCAAAGCCGACCGCTTCCTTGCTGAGTTCGGCGTATTGTTTTCGCTGCGGCGAAATCAGCAGTTGTCTGCCGCCTTTGTCGAGATAAATGACCGTTTCGCCGGTCGGCATCTTAAATTCCATTCGCCGGTCGTTGCCGCTGCGGGCGACTTCGGCTCTAATCGGCGGAAACGGCGTAGCGTTCTGCGCGCCCGATGTTTCAAGTTTCAGCAAAACGGTCGCCTGGTATTTTTCCGGCTCTTTGGCGTCGATTGTCGAGCCGGTCGGAACGTTCATTACCGAGTTTGCAACCGCGGTGGCTGTATTTACCGAATTAGCAATTGAATTTCCCGCCGAATTAGCGGTCGTCGTATTTGCAGTACCGTTTGTCGCGGGCGATTGACAAGCCGAGCCGGTGAATCCGACAAGCGACACCAGAGACAATGACAAAACAGTGTTTTTATTTAGAAACTTCATAATTTCCTCCAGAGATTTAAATTGTTTTCAAGATTACCATATTTACGGTTGTCTTTTACAGAAAATAAAAAAATTCAGAATAGTTGAAAACTGCGGCATTGGCAATCGGTAAACGAATTGCCGACGCTTTGATTAAAAATCGGCTGCGGGCGGTAAATTTTAATATCCAATCGCTTCGCCGTCGCTTCGGGAATCGATAGCGCCGAGCCGGACGCCTTTTTCGTCAATCATTATGCCGGTCGCCGAAGCGATATTGGCGGGCGCGGCGGAAAATTTATGTCCGAGTTTTTCCAGCGCGCGGCGCGTGTCCGAACTCATTCCATACGGTTCTGATAAAAGCTCGTCGGGCAGCCATTGATGATGAATGCGCGGCGAGTCAATCGCCTGCTGAATATCCATATCGTGGTCGATGACGTTGATAACCGACTGCAAAACGGCGGTTATAATTCGTGGTCCGCCGCGCGCGCCCAGCGCAAACCACAGCGAACCGTTTTTCCGCAGCACAATGGTCGGCGTCATCGAAGAGAGCGGGCGTTTTTTCGGTTCGACCTTGTTGCGCTCGCCCTGAACCAGACCGAACAAATTCGGTTTGCCCGGACGCGCCGCGAAATCGTCCATCTCGTCGTTGAGAAGAACGCCGGTGCCTTTCGCCGTAACGCGCGAGCCGTATA